>CAMLGP010000641.1 GCA_946479535.1 uncultured Bacteroidota bacterium | reverse complement strand
AACCAGTTCAAGGATTATTTCCTCGGAAACCGCAAGCCAGAGTCTCCCAGGGTGGCAGATACCCAGAAATGCCTCAGGGTAAGCGGAAAACATAATGATCTGGAAGAAGTAGGGGTGGACTCCTACCATCACACCATGTTTGAAATGCTGGGGAACTGGAGCTTTGGAGACTATTTCAAAAAAGAAGCAATTGCCTGGAGCTGGGAGCTTCTTACCGAGGTATATAAGATCCCAAAGGAGAGGCTCTATGTAAGCATATTCAAAGGCGATGAAAAGGAGAAGCTTCCCAAAGATGATGAGTCATATAATGAATGGGAAAAATGGATAGCGAAAGATCGGATATTGCCTTTCAGCAAGAAGGATAATTTTTGGGAAATGGGCGATATAGGGCCATGTGGTCCCTGTACGGAAATACATGTGGATTGCAGATCAGATGCAGATCGATTGAAAGTAGATGGAAAAACATTGGTGAATGGAGATGATCCCAATGTAATTGAGATCTGGAATAACGTATTCATCCAGTTCAACCGTTTGAAAGATGGTACACTGGAGCCGCTTCCGGCAAAGCATGTGGATACCGGAATGGGCCTGGAAAGACTTACACGGGTTCTTCAGCAAAAGGAAAGTAATTATGATACGGATACTTTCAGTGGTACAATTGCTGCCATTGAAAAGATCACTGGAAAGAAATATGACCGCAGTGATAGCAAACTGGCTATTGCATTTCGTGTTAATGCAGATCATGTAAGAGCAATTTCATTTACAATTGCAGACGGGCAATTACCTTCCAATACCGGGGCCGGTTATGTAATTAGAAGAATATTGAGAAGGGCAGTGCGATATTATTATTCTTACCTGGATTATAAACAGCCATTATTATTTCAGCTGGTGCCAATTCTGGCAAAGCAGTTTGAAAATGTGTTTCCGGAATTATTCAGACAGGTTGATTTTGTTACTAAAGTAGTAAAGGAAGAAGAAGAAGCCTTCATGCGCACACTCGAGAAAGGGTTGAAGAACATAGATGGCATTCTTAAATCTTCTACAGGTGGTATAGTTAATGGCAGAGATGCGTTTGAATTATACGATAATTATGGATTCCCCATTGATCTTACTCGTTTGATTGCATCAGAAAGCAACTTGGCTGTTGATGAGAAAGGATTCGAAGCTGAAATGAAGCAGCAGAAAGATCGCAGTCGTGCTGCTACTGCTGTGGATACGGAAGACTGGGTGGAAATATATAAGAATGGTAGAACATCCTTTGTTGGTTATAATGAACTGGAGGCAGATACCAGGCTTATGCGTTATCGTAAAGTGAAGGCAAAAGGGAAGGAACAATACCAGTTAGTACTGGAAACCACTCCTTTCTATGCAGAGAGTGGCGGACAGGTAGGTGATACAGGATTACTGGTAACAAATGGTGAAAGCATTGCAGTTACTGATACCAAAAAGGAAAATGACCTGATCATTCACTTTGTAGATAAACTTCCTGCTGAACCTGAAGGTGCTATAAAGGCCAAAGTGGATAGTGAAAAAAGAAAAGCGATCACCTTTAATCATACCGCCACACACTTACTACATTCTGCATTAAGAAAAGTGTTAGGCAATCATGTAGCGCAAAAAGGTTCCCTGGTCTCTCCAGATGTCCTTCGCTTTGATTTCTCTCATTTTTCAAAAATGACTGATGAAGAAATAAGGCAGGTAGAGATGCTGGTCAATGAAAAGATAAGAGAGAATATTCCGGTAGTGATAAAGGAATTACCGAAAGAAGAAGCTTTGAAGCTGGGAGCAATGGCGCTCTTTGGTGAAAAATATGGTGATAAGGTGAGAGTGGTGATAATCGATTCCTCTTATTCCATTGAATTATGCGGAGGTACCCATGTTGGGCAAACTGGTTCAATTGGCCTCTTCACAATTATGTCAGAAGCTGCAGTTGCTGCCGGTGTAAGACGTATTGAAGCACTAACTGGCGCTGCGGCTTTACAATATACCAGTGAAAAAGTGGCACAGCTAAAAGGAGTAAGTGAACTGCTGAAGACAAAAGAACCACTCAAAGCCATTGAGAAGTTAATGGAGGAAAAATCAGCGCTTGAAAAAAAGCTGGAACGGATGGAGGCAAAGCAACTGGTTATTATCCGGAATGAATTGCTCACCAAAGATGAGATCATTAATGGCATAACCTTTATCGGCGATATTGTTGAAGTGGCAAATGCTGATGCCCTTAAAAAGATCTGCGTTGACCTGAAGAATAATCTCAATGATTATGTGGCAGTGTTGGGTGCCAATATCGGTGGTAAACCTTTTATTGCCATCGGCATTGCAGACACAGTAGTGGCTGCAAAAGGTCTCGATGCCGGAAAACTGATCAAAGAACAGATTGCTCCTTTGATCAAAGGCGGAGGTGGAGGGCAAAAAACGCTGGCAACAGCGGGTGGCCAGGAAGCGGGGAAATTAAAAGAGGCAATTGAGGCCGTAAGGAAGCTGATCAGCCAGTAAGAACCTCCATTAAGTTTTAGATTAATAGCACTGGTCCAGATTCTTCTTCTTTTTCTTCTTATCAGGCTTGAGTTTGGGAGACTCCAGGTAGATCTTGACCATAAACGCTATGACCAGTACACATAGGCAGATACATGCGATGGCCATAATCTTCATCATAAGGTCTACTACTTATAATTAGGTGGTGGAATCATGTAAATATGCGGAATAAATTGCGGATTTCAAGGTAAGTAGATTAAGAAAAAACACTAGGGATTTATACGAGCGA
>CAMLGP010000640.1 GCA_946479535.1 uncultured Bacteroidota bacterium | reverse complement strand
ATAGTCTACCCTGTTCACTAAGCCGTTTAACAGCTTCTTCAGGCAAACCAGCAATCTTCATTTTGGAGTAGTCATAACCGATCATGCCGGTTTTGGCAAGGGCAACGAGTTTTCGTTTTCCTTCTGTTTCCTTTTCAAGTTTGTAATAGATCTCAAAGGAGGCTTTGGTGAATTCGGTGGCTGTTACCCATGCAATGACTGTATCGCCATAGAATAATTCATCTTTGAATTCAATGCCTGCATCACGCATGATAAGGCCAATACCTGCAAAGTCAAGTTCAGATAAGCCATGGCTTTTAAGGAATTGCATACGGGCTTCGTGAAGCAGGGAGAGAAATGCATCATTGCCTAAATGGCCACCGTAATTAATATCTGTGATGCGAACCGGAATGGTGGTTTCAAATTGAAAAGAAGATGGAACTTCTAATGAGAGTTTAGGCACAGGTAAAAAGTTTATGATGATTAAGTTGGCTAAACTTATTTCTGGTTCCAGATCTTCCAGCTCTCTTCTGCCTGTATGATCAGCATGTCCTGCCCGTTCTTAATAGCCGCACCTTTCTCCTCCCCTTTCTGAAGGAACAAAGTTTTTTCCGGGTTATAGACCAGGTCAAACAGGTAATGTGATTCGTTCAATCCTTCGAAGGGAATGGGTGGCGCTTCGTTCACACCCGGATACATACCTACCGGTGTGGTATTTATGATCAAAGTATTTTCCACCATCGAAAGTGGTGTTAATTTATCATAAGTGATCCTGTCTTTCCCTGGCATCCGTGATATATGCCTGTAGCTGATCCCTTTTTTTTCCAAAACATATTCCACTGCTTTAGAAGCACCACCAGTTCCAAGTATCAACGCTCTTTTATGCCAGGGTTGAAGTTTTGGCTGAAGGGATAATTCAAATCCTGTTACATCTGTATTATAGCCTTTCAGTTTCCCATTGGAAATGGTGATGCAATTGCAGGCATTGATCTCCTCAACAATACTATTCTTTTCATCTAAAAAGGGCAATACCTGTTCCTTATAGGGAATGGTCACATTCAAACCTTCAAGGTCTGGATGCAGTTTTAAAAGCGTTGGGAGTTCATCAATTGATTGAATGGGGAAATTCTCATAACGGCAATCGGGTAAAGCTTCTTTCTCAAATTTCTCGGTAAAATACTTTTTGGAAAAGGAGTGTGATAAAGGATATCCGATCAGACCGAAGAGCCGCATCAGGCTTCTTTTTTATCAAGGAATAAACTGAAGGTATCACCGCGTAAACCAATGCGCATCGCTTCCATCGCTATCACTTCTGTGGGAGCAATATTGCCCAGGTTTACATTGCATCCCAGCAATTCAATAAAATATAGTTGCTGCGCTTTTTGAGGAGCTTCCCAAATGATCTTTTCTCCAGGAATCTGTGTAAGGATCTCCTGTACCAGACCTTCCCTCACTTCACCGGATCCACGATAGATACCAACATTACCCGCTTCTCTCGCTTCTGCAATTACATAAGTTGCGCCTGCGCTCAATTCAGCTCTCATCAACTCAATCCATTTATAAGGAGGAATGATATGTGCTGCATCCTTGCTTCCTACTTCACTAAGCACTGTGTGGTGCCTGGTCAGCTTTTCAATGTAACCGCATTTTTCTGCATGGGGAATGGTGATGGAACCATCGCTCACTTCTACATAGTCGATTCCATAATCCTTGCAAACCTGGATGTAATCATCAAACTGGTTGCGTATCAGAAATGCTTCAAATAATGTTCCACCGAAATAAATGGGAAGATCATAAGAACGATAGAGGTCCAGCTTTTCTCTCAGGTTAGGTGTTACGAATGAGGTACCAAAACCCAGTTTGATAATGTCAACATGCGGGTAGGAAACACTCAGGAAATTTTTTGCTTCATTTACACTCAAGCCTTTATCCATCACCATCGTAATACCGGAGACACGTGGACGGGCATTGCGTTCCGGCATCTGCGAAAGAGTAAAATTCATGCTATTAGAATTTTTTAATACAGCTTTGACGGTCGCAAAAATAGGAAGTTCAGATCGATTTATTTCTCTTAAACCTTGCCAGCACATCTACAATCTGCTGGTTCTGGAGGCTTTCAGGAACCAGGTCAATGAATTTCCGAAGCGTTTTAGGTGCAACATGCATGGCTTGTTCCAACTGAATAATGGCTTCTTTGTTCTTTTTCATCACCAGCAGGATGCCTGCCCTATAGAATAGAAATACAGGTTTGCTATTGGTAACCTTGTAGGCGATATCGGTTTGCACCAGGGCTTCTTCCAGCATATCAGCCACAAAGAGACAGCGTATCAATGCCTCGCGACCAGATACGTTCTTTGGCCGGGATTGCACAGCCGCAGTAAAATATTGAATGGCTTCCTTGAATTGCTGCAGTTCCATCCGGCATTCACCCATGAGCAGATTATACTCGGGCTGCTGCCGATGGATCTTCAATGCCAGTTCTACCTGCTTCATACAGCTCTCATACTGCTTCTCGTTGAAATAAGTACAGGCGATCTTATAGAAAAGCTTGCTGTCTTCCTGATTGAGATGAGATGCCTTGCGATAATAGAATCTTGCCTGGGCATAATTCTTCAGCCGGTCATAACAATGGCCGATAGCTTCATAGATCACCACTTCCGGTTTGGATAGTTCGGTCACTTTCACCAATGCCTCAATCGCTTCTTTGTATTTGCGGATACGGATATAGGCATCACCCATATTGCGATAGGCGTAATCAAATTTCTCTTCAATGGCGATGGCATA
>CAMLGP010000639.1 GCA_946479535.1 uncultured Bacteroidota bacterium | reverse complement strand
AAGATCCTTTTCTGTATAAGGGACAGGCCGTTGGAAAGATTCAATCCTCATAAAATTTTGGCGATTTTCCCAGGACCTTCGCTGGCTATATGAGGCCCATATGTAAGGTTTATCCCAATTGTGCTCACTGAACTGATCAAGCGAAGCATCATACATACTGGCTAATATCTCTGCTGCTGCTTTTTCATTTTTGTACCCGCTGATCTTAAGTTTCCATTTTTCGTCGCTGCCAGGAAGGGTTTTGTCCCGGTAAGTAGCGTATTCTATCTGCAACTCTTTATTGCTCCAGGGCACAGGGATAACTACATAATTAAAATAAGACCGGTTATGTTTTACAAATGCCCAACTTACTCCATATCCGCCTCGCTCAGCTTCCGTTGCCGAGAATGTGATATCCTTTTTCTCATTATTCAGTTTAAGGAATGAGTAGCTGATATCGGCACTGTCCTTGCCGGGCAGGGTTTTATCCAACTGCTGCACAATGAACACATCATTCGCTGAAGTACCGAGCCTAAGCGTTGTATTTTCCCCGGGTTGGATAGGCTTGGGACCTTGTGTCCATACATATTGGGGCTGACCCAACTGCTGGCTTTTTTCATCAAACAGCTCTATGTATTTAAGGTCTTTTACTTCTGCACCATTCTTGTCTTTAGTAAATATTTCAACGGAGTAATAACCAGGAGCAGCTTTAATCCCGTTTACCGCGAATGGCATGCCTTCTTTTACCGAATCAGTTTTTTGCCATAAAATATTTTCTTTGTCCCAACTGGCGGGGTTGGTTTCATCGTTGTATTCATCATGGAGGAAATATTGGATGTATTCCTCCTTATTCATTACAAACTGGTCAGTCCTCTCCCAAAAGCGCTCCCTGATCAGCCTTTTCTCTTCTTTCAATTTGGTTATTTTCACGGTTACAGCAGCCGGTTCAAATTCACCGTTGTTGTTTTCAGTGCGGATGGAAAGTTTGTTCAGGCTGTCTGCTGCAATACGGGAAGGGATATCAGTCTTTAACAATAATGCTTTGTAGCTGACGGAAACATTTTTTTCTCCGCTTCTTGTTTCTCCATTGATATCTGTAATGTCTGCATACACCACATAGTCAAAAGCAGGTTCCAGTTTCGGATCAATTTTCAGATCAGGTATGGCTGTAAATTTTACACGAAATTTGCCATCTGCATCTGTTACTGTTTCCCCATGCACTATTTCAAGCGGTTCAGATGGCGGTTGCCACCAGCGGGCAAATAACCAGGGATAAAGGAAACGGGCCTGCCTTACCACCCTGTATTTAACTTTTGCTCCGTCGATATTATTGCCGGCATAAGCTTTTGCCAGGCCTGTTACTTCAATGGAATCATTTACGCGATAAGTTCCTTTCAACGGTTCATATTCTACATAAAACTTAGGGCGTTTATAATCTTCCACCCGGAAATAAGAGTTGCCCTGGTCTTTTTTGGTAAAAATGGTATAGGTGCCATTCAAACCGGTTGCAGGCAACTGGAACCTCCCGGTAAATGAACCGTAATCATTAGTCGTTAGGTTTAACGAATCAATAGTTTCGCCGTTTGCATTCCGCAGGTAAACCGTTGTTGTATATCCCTGCAATATGTCTGCTTTTCTTAAGAACTGATTCCTTGATAAAACAATCCCTTTGAAATAAATAGTTTGCCCGGGGCGGTAAATGCTACGGTCCCTGAAAATAAAAATACTGTTCTCACTACGTGGAAGGGGAGTGTTCCTGTAGTAATAATCGTTCCGTAACTCATCAATGTACAGCTTTTCATTTCCACTGGTTATTTCCAGTGAGTAGGCATATCGCCCCCTATTGTTGTTTTCCTGTTTGTCTTTCCTGATGAGATGAAAATAACCGTTCTTATCAGTAGTATAAACCGCTCCTTTTGTTTTGATGTTGCGTGAGCTTGCATAATCGTATACCTGTTCCCACACCTGGATGGTTGAATTGGGAAGCGGCTGACCATTATCCCTGTGCAACACAAAATAATCAAGCTGGTTATTAATATAGCTAATGGATGACACATAGAACCTTCTTGCTCCGATCAGTGTTCCTGTTTTTTCAAATGCCTTATCAGAAGCTGCAATAAGAAAGTATTCCCCGCTTGGGAGCTCATCTATTTTGATTTCTGCCTTATGCTGCTGCAGGTCTTTTGTATCAGGCAGGTTTTGCTCCCAGTTTCGTAATGGCTTTGCCGCAATAACTGTTTTCCAGTAGCTTTCATCATATTGATTCTCCAGTGCTTTCCTGAGCTTATCATCGGATTTGATCAATCGCAGATGAAGTGTAGTAAGATTGCGGTAATTGATCAATGCGCGAAATGGCTGACCAGGCAGGTTTACCTGTTCAATAGTAAATTCTAAAGAAGAACTCTTTAGCTGCTGCAAAAGATTATAGGCATTGATCTTTCCTTCTGATGAATCTTTCTGCGCCACTACTTTTTCACAGATCTCTTTTGCTTTAAGCTTGCTGAAGCGGTGTGTAGTGTCGCCATAAGGAGCATACCGGGATCCCTGGTTGGAATAGTATTGAGCAACGAGATACCAGGCCTGTGCAGCAGCCGGCGTGCTTTCATACTGATGGGCGATATGATTGATGCCATTAAAATAGTATTCCTCTTTATTGGGGTGAACAGATTTCTGCCTTACAAATTCGTATCGTCTCAAATCTGCATCGATCAGTGCATCGGGTTTTTTATCATCCAGGTGAAACGCAATCAGTTGCTGATAGATCAGCAAAGCTTTATACTGAAGC
>CAMLGP010000638.1 GCA_946479535.1 uncultured Bacteroidota bacterium | reverse complement strand
AAATTGGCGGCATACTTGTGGCTGGTGGCATTTTGAGCTGGTTCGTATTCACTCCATTGATGGCCACCTTGCTTAATGAAAATGGTACCATCATAGCGAATCAACTCATCAAATTATCGTACCTGCATGATTTGAATACAGCAGGTGGCCCCGGCGATTGGGATCCAGCTACAAAAACTTTTGGTGACTGGTCAGCTGCCATTTACCGTGCGTATATTCGTCAAATTGGGGCAGGTGCAGTGGCCGCGGGTGGATTTATCACGCTAATAAAAACAATGCCTACCATTATTTCTTCTTTCAAGGGTAGTGTTGGTTCTCTTAAAAAAGATGGTACTAATGGTCCTGTTACTGAAGTACCGAGAACAGAAAGAGATCTTTCCATAAAAATTGTAGGTATCGGAAGCCTGGTTCTTGTATTAATCATTGCGTTATTGCCAAATACACTTATTCCAGGAACCAGTATCGGTAGTAAATTATTATTAGGCCTTCTTGTTATTGTATTCGGCGCCTTCTTTGTAACGGTAGCTTCACGCATTGTAGGTTTGATCGGTTCTTCCAATAGTCCTGTCAGCGGTATGACAATTGCCACACTCATGGGCACCTGTCTAATATTTATTATGGTAAAATGGACAGGTCATGTATATGAACCAATGGCGCTGGTAGTTGGTGGAATGATTTGTATCGCTGCTGCCAATGCCGGCGGCACATCACAGGATCTGAAGACAGGTTATCTCGTAGGAGCTACTCCCAAGTATCAACAGATCGCTTTGTTCATTGGTGTAATTGTTTCTGCTTTGGCGGTCGGAGCTACTATCAAGGTTCTTGATATACCATCCGCAGAAATGGCAGCAAAGGGCATCAAGCATGCTATTGGGCAGGATACCTTATCTGCTCCTCAGGGAACCTTAATGGCAACCCTGATCAAAGGGATACTGTCATTCAACCTTGATTGGCAATTTGTACTGGTAGGAGTTTTCATTGCCATTGTGATGGAGCTTTGCGGTATAAAAGCATTAAGCTTCGCAATTGGTATTTATCTCCCATTATCAACAACACTCCCCATATTTATAGGTGGTGCAATACGAGGAATTGTAGAATGGAGAAATAAGAAAAAGAATATCCAGATTTCTCCAGAAGAGGAGGATCTGGGAAAAGGAAATCTCTTTGCTACTGGCCTTGTAGCTGGAGGTGCGCTGGCTGGTGTGATAGTTGCCTTTCTGTCGGCAAGTACCCCCATCAAGAATGCTCTCAAAAAGGTTAGTGCAGAAGGTGGCTTAACGCAGGCATTAGGAGAAGAAGGTTATAAATACCTTGCAGTAGCATTCTTTGCCTTTATGGGAATTGTATTGTATCGAATAGCCATTAAACCTAACAAAACTTAAAAAGATAATATTTAAAAAAATGGGTCTCCGCAATATTGTGGAGACCCATTTTTTATATGGAAACTAACTTTCATTTTATATAAAGTTCATCAACTCATACTTTCCATGTAATATCTGCTGGTCATCTGCATTCAGCCATTTCTTTAAAACGGTTGCATAAACATTTTTAAAGTCTACTTTATGCCTGAGATCACCTTCATTGAGATCATCCAGATCAGGCATTTCATTGATCAGCCCTTTCTGTTTTAGTCCACCGCTAACCAGGAACATATTATTAGCCGTGCCATGATCTGTCCCGCCACTGGCATTCTGAGAAACTCTTCTTCCGAATTCCGAGAAGGTGAACAATAATATATCTTCAAAACGTCCATTGGTCTTCATATCAGCTGTAAATGCCTTAACCGCATCATTTAGCTGAGTGAATAACCGGGCCTGCTGGAATTCCTGGTTGATATGCGTATCAAAACTTCCCAATGATACATAATACACTTTGGTATTGATATCAGAGAAGATAAGGGAAGCAATGGTCTTTAAACTATTTCCCAGGTCAGTTTTGGGATATTCAGCATTGGTAGGATGCAGCTTGCTTTGTTTGAAAATATAATCAGCTGAAGAAAGCGTCTCCGCCATTGTTTTGTACAGGTAGTCTACAGGTTCTTCCCCGGTATCGCCACCATGGTTCTTCATTACATCACGGAAGAATTTTTCATTGGCGGTACCATATAAACGGCGGGGATCCTTCACTGCAATGCCTTTCATGTGTTCTCCTTTCATGGAAAGGCTCAGCACATCATCGATCTCAATGGCCTGTGTGGGTTTATCGCATCCCTTGCATTGTGCATCCAGGTAACGTCCTACCCAGCCGGAATTCAGGTATTCATTACTCTGGCTGGCTGTTTGCCATATATCCATGCTGCGAAAATGTGAACGGTCAGGATTTGGATAGCCAACACTATTGATGATACCCAGGCTTCCATCATCATACAACTCTTTAAAACCAGTGAGCGATGGATGCAAACCAGCTTCATCCGTTATTGATAAGGCCTTGTTGGATTCTATACCAAGGCGGGGCCTTGCTTTATAATAAAGATCATTGCGTACCGGAATGATCGTATTCAATCCATCATTTCCCCCACTCAGTTGTACTATCACCACTACCTTATTACCTGCAGGCACCATGGGCCTTCCCTCAAATGCTTTCAGGAATTTAGGCAGCATCAATGATGCTGTTGCCAGTGAACCTACCTGTATGAATTCTTTACGTTTGATCAGCATATTTTTGTGTTTTGCTGTTAAGGCCGGGTTTAATTAACACAACTGATATTCCGGTGTGCTCATGATCTGTATGGTAGCGGTTTTGATAAATTCTTCGCGACTGGATT
>CAMLGP010000637.1 GCA_946479535.1 uncultured Bacteroidota bacterium | reverse complement strand
TCGCAGACGGAAAGTATAACTTTTAAGACGACCTTCTCCAGGTATTGTCAATATTGAAAACGATTGTCTCTAATGGGGCAATCGTTTTTCTTTCTTCCCCGGAATAAAGAGCTTTTAATTCCTCCCTGGCTGTTTTTATTTCAAGCAGCTTCTTCACTCTTCTTCTTTCCAGGATAATGCCCCAGGAAATAGCCAGCGAACATAATGTGGTAAGAATAAAAAACACCTGTTGTGCATCTTTCTCATACCGCTCATCCATGAAATAAAAGACAGAATACACATAAGTAAAACCAATGTATCCAAAAAAGAGCGAAGCGGCGATAATAGCCTTGCCTGCAGCTTTATTGTAAATGGCTGTGATCTTTACCTGGTGGATAGCGAATAGCAGGGAAAGTGTAAAGGTTAATGCCAGCCCTGGTGTGGCAATGATCGTGGAAGCTTTTATATTAAACCCAAAAATGGTCAGGATGACCGCTTCATATATAAGAAAGCCTCCGACTACCCAGAATATTTTTCTTTTAAAAGAAGAAGTCCGGCTGAAATAGCTCAGGAACGAAAGCATAAGAGGCGCATCAACCATATTGTTGACGACCGCATAATTAGTGATAAAGTCATCGCCTAAACGAATATAACCGATAGACAGAAAGGAGTAGCTGAAGTTGACAAGATAATAAATGAATAAAGCAATAAAACTTCTGTACCATGCCAGCCTGGTTAATAATAACAGGAAAATCGGCAAGGATAAAGTAAAGGTTGCAATTCGTTCGAGTAAACTTAAACTCATTTCTTTTGATAATTTCTTTAGGATAAGATCTACAATAAGTATGTTGAATTTTCGCCATAAATGTAACGTGAGTTAAGCGTAGATAGTGCTTGTGACTAAGTGTTTATGCTAAAATTTAGTAAAACCGAGTGATTGTTCCGTAATTATACGTAAGACTGCTCTGCGGGATTTTTAGATAAAAAATGAAATCTTACTAATTCGTAAAAGAACTATTGGAAGATGAAAAAGAATTTTGTATCAGTAGCGGAAGACTATCTGGAAGGTTCAAATTAGTAGGAAGAGAATTAAGCTAATCGGCAGGATAAGCTTCTCCCCTATGACAGGTTTTGCAGGTAACAACCTTTAAATATTCAGGTCGTTCGGTTTTATCGTAATAAAAATTTTGCTTATTGATCTCAATGGTCATACGCATCATTTTCCTGGCTTCTTCTTTCATTGGTTTTTCATCAGAAGCAAAGTTCAGACTGTCGGGAAAATTCTTTACTTCTGCATGGCAGAAGCTGCAACCTATACCAAGGGCGCTGGAGTATGCATCCATAATACTGTCGAGCTTTTGCTCGCTGATATCCTTGGGAAGCACTTGCAGGTTCCTGTAAGGGCCTGATGGAGCTTTTACAGCAGCTACCCCAGCAATCACCAATGCACTGAGTACAAACAGGGTCACTATTTTCCTGGAGATCATATTGACAACTTTAGGTTTGAAACAAATTTCCTGATCTTTTTCCAACCGGCATCAATTTTTACATCTTCTGTATTGATCCTACAACGAAAGGCATAAAAATTCCCGTACTTACAAACTTACCTGGTAAGTACGGGAACATCATAGGGAAATCTGTTAATTATTGTAAAGCAGCGGCGGCCGCTTCATCCAGGAACCAGTACAATTCTCCATTTGCAGGCTGTATCACCTGGGCAGGATATTTTTCCGGATCCTTTTCGCCATACAGCACTGCCTTCAACGCAGGTACTTTTGCTGAGCCGCTTACTAAAAATGCCACCCGTGATGATTTGTTGACAATTGGCTTGGTGATAGTAATGCGGTACATATTCTGCTCAGTAAGATAAAACGCACTCATCCATTTCTCATTCTCTTTTATTACAGGATAACCGGGAAAAAGAGAAAGAGTATGTGCATCATCACCCAGGCCAAGCATAACAAGATCAAAACTGGATTGCCTCCCATCAAAATACTGATGCAATTTTTCATCATAATCGTTCACTGCTTCATCAGGAGGAAGATCAGTGCGCATCACATGGATATGAGCTTTATTAACCGGAACATGGTCCAGCAATTCATCAAAACTCATTCTCGCGTTGTTGCGTTCATCCGTGAAAGGAACAAACCGTTCATCGCCCCAGAAGAAATGCAGTTTGGGCCAATCGATCTTATGAGCATATTCATCTGTTGCCAGCAACTGGTAAAGTTTTTTAGGAGTGCTGCCACCCGATAAAGAGATGGTAAAGCGGTCCTGCTTTTTCAGGGTATCCTGTATATACGTCACAAGCCAGTCAGCAAACAGCCTGCTTAATTCATCTGTATTTTTTGCAACAAAGGTTTGCATGTTCTTTTATTTGTGATTGCCGTTTTTGCCTGATGATGGCAGGTTGGCCCAGAAATGACCATCTTTTGCAATAAGCGCTTCTGCATCCTCAGGGCCCCAGCTATCAGGTGAGTAATTGGGAAAATCGACCGGTGCTCTTTTATGCCATGCTTCAAGTATGGGCGTGATCACTTCCCAGGCTGCTTCCACCTGGTCTGCACGCATGAAGAGGGTTTGATTGCCTTCAATCACATCTTCGAGCAGGGTTTCGTATGCTTCGGGCTCCTGTTCCTCATACGCTTCGGCATAATTGAATATCATATCCACTGGTGTCAGCACCATTTCTGTTCCGGGGCGTTTTGCCTGGAAGCGAATGCGGATATCCATCTGAGGCTGAATACTGAATGTAAGGCGATTGGGCCTCCAGGTATCTGCAGCTT
>CAMLGP010000636.1 GCA_946479535.1 uncultured Bacteroidota bacterium | reverse complement strand
TCTTATAATAGTCGTAGAATTGAACGTTCTATTGAATACATGAACCAGAATTTCCAGAAGCCGATTACGTTAACTGAAGTGGCTAAACTGGCGAATATGACGGATGTATCTTTTAGTCGTTTCTTCCGCAGCCGTACAGGAATTACATTCATGGATAGTTTACTGGAAATGCGTTTGGGACATGCTTCACGATTACTAATAGATACCACTCAATCTGTGGCCGAAGTTGCTTACAATTGCGGATTTAATAATATCTCCAATTTCAATCGGCTCTTTAAGAAGAAGAAAGGTTGCACACCTAAAGAGTTCAGGGAAAGTTACTCTTACGGCAGCAGGGTGTTTATTTAAACCATTTAAATAAAAAATCCCGCTGTGTCCAGACAGCGGGATTGAAATCGAGGGGGTACATTTTTTCCTCTATATTGGTTTTTCCGTCCTACATGGTTGTTTGAATTGCGTTCTATTGAAATTAAACTTATTAAGCCCGCAATTCATTTTTTGTAAGGTAAACTGCAATTAGCTACATCCTCCCTGGTTACCACAATTCAAACATTTGTAGCAGGTGCCACTTCTCATCATGATGTGACCACAAACATTACAGGCTGGTGCATCACTTTGCATGCTCTTCGCTGCTGTGTTCACTGCATCCATTACACTATCAGTTTTTAAGGGTTGAGCTGCGCGTTTATTCTTTATAGGTAGATGAGCGATGCTTCCACCAGAAGCAGCCGGTACAATCCGTACATTAGACAATTCTGGTTCTACATATTCAAGACCTGAAGGAACTTCATCCCAATCATCAGCCCCTGTATTCATTACTTCTGGTTTGTCCAGTACATGAACCAGGTCAGTACGGCCCAGGTATTCATAACCCAATACGCGGAAGATGAAGTCTACAATAGAAGTAGTTGATTTGATATTCGGATGTTCAACAAAACCAGAAGGATCAAACTTGGTGAACGCAAATTTATCTACAAACTCTTCCAGCGGAACGCCATATTGTAACCCAATAGAAATAGAGATGGCAAAACAGTTCATCATACTGCGCATGGTAGCACCTTCTTTGGCCATATCAATGAAGATCTCACCAAGGGTACCATCACCATATTCACCCGTACGAAGGAAGATTGCCTGTCCGTTGATCTTGGCTTTTTGCGTAAAGCCTCTGCGTTTTGCAGGTAATGAACGGCGTTCAACAATGCTTGCCAGTTTTCTTTTCAGTTTGGTATCAGGAGATGACTGAACTCTTTTCTGAACTTCTTCCAGTAACTCCTCAACAGTCAGCTTTGCCATATCAACAATGTTAGATTCAGTTGTAGAAACTGAAGCAGGTTGTTGAGCAACTTCGGCTGTTTTCTCTTCTGTTTTTTTCTTTTTGTCGCCCTTGGTACTGAGGGGTTGGGAAAGCTTCGAGCCATCGCGGTATAAAGCGCAGGCTTTAAGTCCCAACTCCCAACTCAGCAAATACGCGTCAGCAATCTCTTCCACGTTTGCTTCATGTGGCAGGTTAATCGTTTTGGAGATGGCACCGCTGATAAAAGGTTGTGCGGCGCCCATCATGCGGATATGGCCGTGCGCATGAATATAGCGCACGCCTTTTCTTCCGCATTTGTTGGCACAGTCAAAAACGGGCAGGTGCTCATCTTTTAATAAAGGCGCACCTTCAAGCATCATGGTTCCGCATACGTAATCGTTAGCGGCCTCAATCTGCTCATCGGTAAATCCAAGTG
This sequence comes from uncultured Bacteroidota bacterium, assembly GCA_946479535.1. The sequence goes on along the minus strand of CAMLGP010000636.1, from coordinate 1,042 downwards.
CTTCCAGCAGACTCCATTCAAAGTCATTATACTGCTCAGGGACAAAGCCGAGACGCTGAAGACACTCTTCTCCCAATGTATACTTGTTGAAAACAAAACCAATTTCAAATGCAGTTACTACTGCAGCATCCAGGCGTTTGATCTCGTCAGCAATAAATCCCTTCTCACTTAATACCTGGTGATTAATAAAAGGAGCACCGGCAAAAGATCCAGAACCTACTGCATATTTTATGATCGCATCCGTTTCTTTTTTGGTATAACCAAGGTTGCGGAGAGCAACAGGGACCGACTGGTTGATGATCTTGAAGTATCCACCACCAGACAATTTTTTGAATTTAACCAGTGCGAAGTCAGGTTCAACACCTGTTGTATCACAATCCATGATCAGGCCGATGGTACCAGTAGGCGCAATAACAGTAGCCTGTGCATTGCGATAGCCATATTGTTCACCCAGCTCTACCGCATCATCCCATGCCTTGCAGGCAGCTTTAAGCAGGTAGTCCGGGCAATGTTCAGCCTTGATACCCTGAGGCACCAGGCTCAGGTTTTCATAAACATCAGCATCATAAGCAGCCAGTCTGTGGTTGCGCATTACACGCATCATGTGTTCCTTATTCTCCTGGTAGCGGGGGAATGCACCCAGCGCTTTAGCCATTTCAGCAGAAGTCTTGTAAGAGATACCGGTCATGATAGCGGTGATGGCACCGGCGATACCGCGAGCATCATCACTGTCATAAGGAATACCGCTTACCATCAGCATGGTACCGAGGTTGGCATATCCCAAACCGAGTGTTCTGTATTCATAGCTCAGTTGTGCCACTTCTTTTGAAGGGAATTGGGCCATCAAAACAGAGATTTCCAGCACTACTGTCCAGAGGCGACAGTTATACTCATATCCTTCAACATCAAAAACATTTTTGTCTGCATCATAAAACTTCATCAGGTTGGCAGAAGCCAGGTTGCAGGCGGTATTGTCCAGGAACATATACTCGCTGCAGGGGTTGGAAGCTCTGATCTCACCACCTTCAGGGCAGGTATGCCA
>CAMLGP010000635.1 GCA_946479535.1 uncultured Bacteroidota bacterium | reverse complement strand
TTCTACCACATGATAACTTTCAGGATGCACGGCAGAGTTATCCAATGGATTTGCTGCATTAGGAATGCGCAAAAATCCCGCGCACTGTTCAAACGCTTTTGGTCCTAATAATGCTACCTTTTTCAGTTCTTCACGACTCTTAAAACCACCGTTCTTATTCCGGTACTCAACAATATTCTTTGCAACGGAAGAACTAAGGCCTGATACGTAGGTTAGCAAATGTTTGCTTGCCGTATTTACATCTACACCTACAAAGTTTACGCAGCTTTCCACAACCTGGTCCAGTGATTCCTTTAATTTATTCTGGTTCACATCATGCTGGTATTGTCCTACCCCAATGCTTTTTGCATCAATTTTTACCAGTTCGCTTAATGGGTCAAGCAAACGGCGGCCAATACTGATAGCTCCGCGAACAGTAACATCATAATCTGGAAATTCTTCACGGGCCACTTCACTGGCCGAATAAATGGAGGCTCCGCTTTCATTCACCATGAAGATCGACACTGGCTTACCGAAATCTATTCCTCTCACCAGTTGTTCCGTTTCTTTGCTGGCCGTACCATTACCATAACCAATTGCTTCAATATCATATTTCGCAACCAGTTCCTTTAAGGTAGCCACTGAACCAAAATGATCCTGTTGTGGCGGATGTGGATATATCACACTATTATATAAAAGGTTTCCCTGTTCATCAAGGCATACCAGTTTGCATCCGGTACGAAAACCCGGATCCAAAGCAAGTACTCTTTTGTGCCCTAATGGAGAAGCAAGCAAAAGCTGACGAAGGTTTTCTGAAAAAACCCTGATTGCTTCTTCATCAGCTTTGAGTTTGCTGCTGGTGCGGAATTCGGTTTCAATAGCCCCTTTCAGCAAGCGGTTATAACTATCCTCGGCTGCAAGAGCAACCTGCTGCGCTACGGGACCAGATGATTTGACGAATAATCGTTTCATTTCCTCGTTGGCTGTTTCTTTATCAACGCCAATATCCATGATCAGGAAGCCTTCTTTTTCACCTCTCCGGATCGCTAATAATCGGTGACTGGGGCATTGGTCAAGAGGTTCACTGAATTCAAAATAATCGCGATACTTCTGCGCTTCCTCTTCTTCCTTTTTTGACAGTAATGCGCGGGAAGACAACTTTGCTTCCTCCTGGAATAATTTTCGAATGGCATTTCTTGCCTGCTCATTTTCTGCCATCCATTCAGCCATAATATCCCTGGCACCCTGCAATGCTTCAGAAGCATCTTTTACATTTTCATTGATGTATTTGGACGCTTCCTCATCAGGATTAAACGACTGCTGATCAAAGATCATCTTTGCAAGAGGTTCCAATCCTTTTTCAATGGCAACTGTAGCTTTTGTTTTTCTCTTGGGTTTATAAGGGAGGTAAATATCTTCCAGTACAGTGGCCTCGGTACAATCTTCAATCCTCTTTTTCAATTCAGGAGTTAATTTGCCTGCTTCCTCAATTGTTTTGAGAATGGTTTCTTTTCTTTTTGTCAGCTCAGTAAAGTATTTGATCTTTTCAATAACAGCACCTATCTGCACTTCATCAAGGTTACCGGTGGCCTCTTTTCTATAACGTGCGATAAAGGGAATGGTAGCGCCTTCTTCCTGTAGCGAAACGATATTATTAACCTGCTTTAGGGAAAGATTAAGTTCTGCGGTGATCTGCTGTAAATATTTTATCTCCATAAGGTTTTTATTGGGGCAGCAAATGTAAAGGTAGAAAGAGATATAAAAAAACCTCTTTAGTACCTCTTTGGTATCTCTTTTCCACCACTATTCCACCACTATTCCACCTCTATTCCACCTCGGTCGTGGAAGATAATTTGAGATACCACGGTTGATTGAACCGGGAAGGTCTGAGATGATCCCGAGGTACCAAAGAGGAGGCAAAGAGGTACCAAAGAGGAGGCAAAGAGGAAAAACCGAGGAGATGCAGAGGACCAAATGTCGTTCGTCACAGGCACCAGAGGCACTTGTCACAAAATCTGGAGGTTACTGTCACATATTGAGAATATCCGATAAGATCTGAAAGTAGATTTGCTTTACCGGCAACAGTTCTTTGATTTATTGGGTACCTGAATTTCTTTCCCTTTTCCCCCACACATTCAGGAACGAGTATTCGTAACTGACCAGAAAACTTTGTTTGGCCATTCTTTCCATATTACCCGAAACCTGGAAACGACAGCCCAGATTTAATTTGGAGATGCTATTGAATATAAATTGCACAGCAGGCGCCAGATCAATAAAATTTGTTTTCCGGTCAAGGGTCTGCTGTGCCAGCAATTCCGTATACAGGTTCATATTGGTTTGTTTAAACCCTGTATAATTGCGCGGGAATAATAAATATCCACCAGACAGACTGTAATTAATTGACTGGTAATTCCGTTCCGGCACATAGATCACTTTATTATATCTTGACCTATCCAGCAACTGTGTATGGCTGATGGTTCCCGAAAAGGCAAACTTATTGATGAGCTGTGTTACAACCAATCCGGCTTCTACTCCGGTCTTATCTCCTATCAGGGATATTTCATCATAATGAAAAGGTGCTTTGGTATAGGATCCATCGGCAAAAACTGCCATCCGGAAATGTTTATGCACATCGTCTACCGATAGAAACCGGTATTTGGCGTACATGGATATTGACTCCCACCGGAAATCAGGTGTATGCATTTTAGCCAGGGTAGTTGAAAGATGCAGCATTACCTTTTTACTCACCCCAAACATGATCTCCGGCCTATATCGCTGAGGAAAATTGCTGTAAATATTCTTT
>CAMLGP010000634.1 GCA_946479535.1 uncultured Bacteroidota bacterium | reverse complement strand
ACCCTGCGCAATGATTATCGCCGCCACGCCTGACGCCGCCTCGCGGCGCGCCGAGCGGACGCAGGGCCGATAAGGCGCGCAATGTTCTCGAAGATCCTGATCGCCAACCGGGGCGAGATCGCCGTCCGGATCATCAAGACCTGCCGGCTCGGTGATCAAATTTGGAAGGCCATCCATATCACTGGCAGTATTAGCCAGTGCAGATGCTCCATGGCCAAAAGACAGTGTTGGTACCGGTTACAGACCTAAAGGCTATAAATTGGATACCGATGACCAGCCAACCTTTTTATACCAGGCGTATAATAGTATGGTAAAGGATAGAACTGTGGTTATGGAAGGAAGAGAGGGTATTCACCGTGATATAGAAATTGATAAGCCGGTAGTAGGTATGTATTTCCGGCTTGCGGAGGCTGATAAAATTGAAAAGATGCCAAATGGATCATATCTAATCGATGATAGAACTTATTACCTCCACATCGAGGATCCTGTAGCTATTGAACCTGTTATTCGTGATAGCAATAACCGCAAGCAGTTGATCATTCCAGTTCAAAAAAAATTAAGCTATTCCATTATTTTCTAAACCAGCAAATGCCATGATAAGATATTTTAAGAACATACTTCGTAATAAACGGGTGACCGCGGGATTGATACTTGCTGGTTTCTCCTTACTGCATATAAATGCATTCAGCCAGGCAGAATCACCCAAAGAAGATGATTACTTCAAGATCATGCGTATGCCTGCACCAGAAGGATTGATCCTTGAAGTAGGAGGGCTTTGCACAATGCCTAACGGTGATCTGGGTGTAACTACACGCCGTGGAGAGGTATTCATCGTAGAAAATCCAACCAGCCAGCGGCCTTACTTTAGAAAATTTGCTTCAGGGATGCACGAAGTATTGGGAATCGCTTATAAAGATGGAGCATTGTATTGTGCGCAGAGAGGCGAGCTTACCAAACTGGTAGATACAGATATGGATGGAAAAGCTGATGTGTATGAAACCGTTTATGCCTGGCCTATCTCAGGAAACTATCATGAATATAGTTTTGGTCCCAAGATAGCACCTGATGGTTCTTTCTTTGTTACACTTAACCTGGGTTTCCCGGATGACTGGTGGCATCCATTGAGTTTTGTTCCCTGGAGAGGATGGGCATTGAAGATCCATGAAGATGGAAGTGTGGAACCCTGGGCAACAGGACTTCGCTCCCCTTGTGGGATCAGCATGATAGATGGTGAATTATTTTATACGGATAACCAGGGCGATTGGGTGGGATCCGGAAGCATAATGCCAATAAAGAAAGGAGCATTTCTGGGTCACCCCTCCGGACTGGTATGGGCAAATCTGCCTGGTTCACCTGTGAAGGTTACGCAAGAACAGATATTCTCAAAGGTCAACCCCCGATTGGAATTTGATAAGAATGGAAGGCCGGTGAAACCATCCAATATTGTCAATGAAAAATACATGACGGAGTTTGAAATGAAGAAATATGTACCGGATCTTGAATTGCCTGCTGTATGGCTGCCCTATGGTATATTAGGTATCTCCAATTCAGAGATCGTGAAGATCCCGGAAGGAACATTCGGTCCGTTTGCCGGTCAGCTATTGGTAGGTGACCAGGGGCAAAGTCTAATTGCACGTGTATTCATGGAAAAAGTAAATGGGGAATTGCAGGGAGCAGCCTGGGCATTTCGTAGTGGATTTCAGTCGGGCATTGTACGTTTGGCCTGGGCAAAAGATGGTTCATTGTTTGCCGGAGAAACCAACAGGGGATGGGGCTCGGCAGGGGAAGCAACTGAAGGACTACAGCGCCTCGTATGGAACAATAAAGTGCCCTTTGAAATGAGAGCGATCCGGGCAATGCCAGATGGATTTGAAATTGAATTCACTAAACCGGTTGATAAGAAAACAGCAGAAGATATCGCTTCTTATTCAATTGAGAGTTATATCTATAAATACCAGGCAGTATATGGAAGTCCTCCGGTAGATCTAAAGAAGTGCCCGATTGCCGGAGTGAAAGTATCCCCAGATGGAATGAAGGTGAGACTGATAGTAAAAAATCTGAGGCAGCATTATATTCATACCATCAATCTTCCCGGAGTACAGGATAAAGAGAATTACTTTTCACTGGTTCATCCTATTGCCTGGTATACATTAAATAATATTCCGGATGGACCAAAGCTGGCAATGACCGGAGTGAGCACGCGAAATTCAGGGAAGGTCCCTGTTATCAAAGGGAATACTTCGGCTACCAGATCCGCAACTCCCAAACCTACCGCCGCTACAGGGGCATCTTATGCAGCAGTCAGAAGTATTTTGCAAAAGAATACCTGTTTGGCCTGTCACCATCCAACTAAAAGGCTGGTGGGTCCGGCCTATGTGGATGTTGCCAAAAGAAAATACTCGGTAGCGCAGATCATGTCACTTATCCGCAAGCCAAAACCGGAGAACTGGCCTGATCATGCTACTCCTATGCCACCCATGCCGCAAGTGAGCAATGCCGATGCAAAGAAGATTGCAGAATATATCAAGGGTCTTGAGAAAGTAAAATGATAGTAGTTTTTAATATGGAATTATAAAATAAAACCAGTGTATACCGGTTATCTTTAGCAAATAATAAAACCTTTTATAATGAAACGCCTAATCGTTCTCTTCACATTAAGCACATTTGTTTCTTCCCTGATCTATAGTCAGCAACAAGGTCCAAGACAACGGCCTGAGGAAACCGAGTATTATACTCCAGTACCAAAAGTGGTTACACCCGGAAATACATTTAGTGATGCGCCTTCTGATGCC
>CAMLGP010000633.1 GCA_946479535.1 uncultured Bacteroidota bacterium | reverse complement strand
AGGGCATGGCCATCAGGATCACGGACAATAAATGCTTTTGCAATTAGCCCTGCTATATTTTGGAGATTGACCAGCTGGATGGAGACCAGCTTATATCCTGCAGTATTCAGTCTGGTATATAACGGGTCTGCAGCTTTCACCACCAGCGTGGTTTGCCAGTTCCAAATATCATCTGACTTTGAATCAGCAGGAAATGGTTTGCCGGGGCCTGGAACAAGATATTGCAGAAACTCAATGCCAGGACCAAGGCTGCTTCTTAAACCTGTAATATGAAGGCTCGCACTTTCTACAAAGTTCAAATGGGCCTGTTCCATTCCCATATTCCAGCTTTCACCTTTTCGTTCCAAACCTAAGAGAGCTACGTAGAATTTCAGGCTGCTGTCAGTATTACTGATTCCTATTGCCGTATGATCGATGCCAAGAAATAATTTATTGGCGTTTTGCCATTTCGCTAATCCCTTTCCTTTGGGAAAATAAATGAGTTCCAGGTTGTGCATGTCAGGGTCATGAAAATAAAATGCTTTTACTCCTGCAGCTGCAATATTGCTTTGCGGGATGGTTTGAGGATTAGTTGATACATGCATCACATTGAATCGTCTTAACTGCTGATAGGCTCTGTCCATATCACTTACCACTATGGCAATATGCTGAAAAATAAGATCGTTGCTTTTGGCATCTTCCGGAATGCTTCGTCCGCCTGAAGTGAGATAATCAGTTAATTCAATGAACTCATCACCCAATTGCATTCGCACTACACGCATTCGCAGACCAAATACTCCAAGCAATTGCTCCTGTTCATGGCCGGCAAGTTCAACATCACTGATCTTCCTGAAGCCAAGTACTTCGGAATAAAATTTCACAGATCGATCCATTTCTTTAACTGTAATGCCAATCGCGTCCACACTCGTTACCTGCGCCAATAACGGATTGGAAAAAGCTGTAAAAACAATGGCTAACAGTATTATGTATTTCTTATTCATACCTGTTTGATTAAGTAAAAAGGTTGTCAATTATTATTTTGAATATTTTTCTGACCCGGAATGGAAGAATAGATCCATTTATTATAATTAATCCATGTAAAAATTTCGGCAGCAGTGATCATTCCTGCAATGGGAATAATAAGATAGATCCAGAATGATGTCCAATTATTGGCAGGAAGTGCTGATGCAAACGAGCGAGCGGGATTCATTCCAAATCCACTAATTGGGCCTGCCATGATCACCCAGCAAACAACAAGGCATGCAGCAATTATCCGGGTATATTTTTTTAGTCGCGGATGATTGGTAGTGAATAACACCATAGACATGGTAACAAAGGCAATCACAAACTCTGTGATAATGGCAGGAATATTTCCGGCTTTACCCGGTATTGTAATCGCAGAATTAACAGGCGGGTTTATTAAACTATATCCTAAAATGTATTGCATTAGGTAAACCGCCAGCGTGCCTCCGATTATCTGGAACAGTATATAGAAGATGGCATCCCAATGGCACATTCTTCCCAGCCATAAAAAGGATAATGTTACAGCAGGATTGATCTGGGAACCAGAGGGACTTGTAATGGGGGAATAAAAAATGAATAGTGCTGTAGCTCCCATTAGAATACCAATCAGGACGCTTCTTGTGAAGCTATCGGGAATGGCTTTATGAATGGATGAATCATTGGCTTCCAGCAATGCACTAAAAAGGCAGGCTGAGATCATGAATATTGCAAGTCCCAAAGCCTCCTGAAGGTAATGTTTCCAATTCCGGTTAAACGATGCACTCATTTGTACAAAGCCTCCTGAACCGGTAAATATTCTTATGGGCATTGCTCTCATGATGCAAAGGGAACAAGAAGAATGGAAAGGGGATGTCGGAGAAATGACTCTTTCAGTTTTTCTGAATATTCATTTTCTGATGCTTAAGCTCTTTTTCCAGGAAGAAGTTTAATACAGTTCTTATTGTAGCAATGGCTGCGAGTTTGCCGATATCATCCCAGCTTGGTGCAACAGCGGTAGCCAAAACATCAGCGCCCAGTAAAAGTTCCAGTGCAACTGCTACAGAACTGCCGAAATTTATTCTGATTGATTCTTTACTACCTTTTCCCGAACGTGGGTAAAAAGATGAGAGGTAGGAATAAAGCACGTAAAGGACAGCAATGCCAATAATGATTGCTGCCAGGATCTCAACTGCATGACTGACAATATTTGTTATTTCTTTTGCTATTTTTTCCATAATAAAAACAGGGGTCCCCGGGAACGGGGACCCCTTAACCAAAACTAACTGCTATATGAGAAGGACATTTCAATTTTATTTTTATCCAGCACCTCGTGAATAATGTGTTCTCCTACCCTAAGAGCATTGGCGGCAATTGTTAGTGCCGGATTGAACGCTCCACAACTGGGGAAGAAACTGGCATCCACTACAAATACATTATCGAGATCGTGGGTTTTACAATTAAGGTCAAGTACCGAAGTGGTCGGATCTGTACCGAACCGAAGTGTACCATTCTGATGGCTCATTCCACTTATGTCCAGATCATAACCATTCCATTGGGTATCCCTATAGTCAGGATCAATCTGGCCAAGCTTTTCAAAAATGGATCTCAATTTATCTTTTAGTTTTTCATAAGCGGTATAATTGGTTCGGGTATAGGAAACTTTAATTCCATTATTCTCTCTGAGTGTAACACGGTTCTCGGGATGAGGAAGATCCTCTGCCGTTAGCCAGAAGTCGATTGTCATTTCTTTTAATTCTGCGTAGGACTTCCCAGGGTATAATTTTTCAGCCAGCCATAGTATGGTATCAGGATCATTCCTTCC
>CAMLGP010000632.1 GCA_946479535.1 uncultured Bacteroidota bacterium | reverse complement strand
CCCCTTTTGCAGCCATACCGGTAGTATCACCTGCCACAGAGCTTACCACTGCACACGAGGTAGTGAAGTTCCGGTTAATGGAAAGCAGGTTCTCAAGCATCAGCGACTTTTTTACATTTGAGGTATCTGTTGTCCAGGTAATTGCTATTGAATCGACCTCCACTTCCAGTGAATAATAATCATGATAGAATTTGATATCCTTGCTGTTATAGGCACTATCCTTTTTATAAAATATCGTTAGTGAATCATGTAGTAATCCTGAGCCTCCTTCATCCGTATAGGTAAGGTTCACCCATAACTTTACCTTAAAACTGTCCGGCAGCGTAGAATCTCTGAACTCATTGATGTAAAGGGTCAGAATATTATCAACCTTATTAGTACTTGCAATATGAGAACTGTAGTCAAAATGAATGGAATCCCGCACTTCTATCGTCTTCCCTACTTTTATAGAATCCCCCTTTAAAGTGGCGGTCATTACCGGCTGTTGCTGACTCGCTGCCTGCAAGGCAATCAGTAAGCCTACCCAGCCAAGGAATACTATTCTTTTGTAATACAGGTTCATATGATAGGTATATCTTGTTATTGCTATAAGTCCCTAGACTTTATTTAATATTCATCTTCAATTTTTAATTCTCCACCTTTCTCATTGTTGCAAATGATAGCCGGCCCAGGCTGGCTGCAAATACAATTGTCCATTTAACCGGTATACATACCTGTTCTCGTTAAATTCTACTGCCTCTATAGGTGTGGTTGAGTATCCTGTCATTGTCATGGTAGTCTTTAGGATATGATCGGTTGCCAGTCCATACATCCCATACGGATTTTTTGTACAATAGCTAATACTTTTCACCATCCCATTTTTTGAATTATAGACCATGGTATAGTTTACATAATAGGATTCTGGCCGGAATACTACGCAGAACTTTCGCGTGGAATCATTAATTGTCCAGGTACTCATTTCTTTCACATGGCCTTTCCGAAATGTGGAATCTAGTAATGGCGCTTTAAAAAAGCTTTTATAATCGAGCGCGGGCGACACCATAACAAAACTGTCTTCCTTGTTTACGTAAATAGCAAATTCCCTTCCCTGCAGATATTCTACTTCACTATTGGAGGAAAATGATTTTCCCTTGCTGAGTTTGCAGTTCAACAGCGATGAATCCAATATGGTAGTTGGATAGAGACTGTCTGCGTAAGTATATTTCATAGAAAAACACAGAGTAGGAATATGGGCATATACTTCTGATACCCAAACCAGTTCCTGTATTTCAGTTCCTTTTGGCACTGGCTGTCCAAAGGATGGCTTTGATCCTATAACCAGGGCGAGCATTAGAATGAATAAATATTTCATATCGACTCTTATAGTTACTTTAATAATCATTAATTGTCTTTTAATAGCGCGCTTCTTGTTTCCTGAATGGTCATAATACCACGCTCAGTTTCTTTTTTCACTCTAATCAGTGTTCCATCATCATCATACTCATAGAAGGTGGCATAATTGTTCTCATCCAGGTCTGCCATCAGCCGCATATTAGTTGGATTGTATACATAGGATTTCATACTGCTGTTGAAAGGTTGTACACGGATATCATCTACAAAAATGCTATCACTTGATAAGGGCTTGAGGTGTAATAACAATTCAGTGGCGCCGGATGGCACTGAAACGGTTGCTTCATACCGTTGCCAGCCTTCAATACGAAGACCTGTTTTCTGCAACCAGGCAGTGTCACCTGAACCGAAATCAACCTTTATGGCTTTCTCAGGTGTGGGGGTTGTATAGCAATCTACCACATTCAGTCGTACCCAGGCGCTAACTGTTAACTGCTTACTGGCAATGGGCGAGAATGATTTTTTGAGTATGGCAGAATCTCTTACCGTGGCCGCAGTTCTACAGATATATTGTCCAAGATTAGATGCAGATCCTGTAGTATCGGCTGATCCGGGGGCTACCGGATAAAGTAAGCTGGTTGGAACAAATTCTTTGAACTGGCTAACGGCACTTGACCAACTGAATCGCGCCAGTCCAACACCTGCTTCCATTTTGGTATAGTTGATGGAAATAGAATGCAAGGAGCCTGCATGCAAGAAAATGGGGACAGTTTCAATCTCATCCGATTGGAAAACCGCATTATCATGTAATACGATCGTATCATCAAGTACTATCGTTGCAGCTCCGTTATACTGGAAATAAAAAGTATACCAGTCAGTAAAACGTGGTTGAATAGTTCCCGTCCATTCAACTTTATATGAACCGTTACAATCACCAGACAGATAAGGAGGCGCATCGGCCCAGTCAAAATACACGGTAGCATCCAGCCTGGTATGTTCTGGACCTGTTGGTACACAGGCAGATCCATTATCATGTCCCATTGTATATTTACCTGTTAAGCCAGTGCCAGTTCCAGAAACGAGTCCTGTCTGTATTGTATCTTTTTCAATTCCTGCAAACACTTTTGAAAGGGTGTCTGCATAGGTAACTGGTACTGTCAATAAACCATCAGAGCCGCTATTGATTTTCAGGCTGTAAAGACCGGTATGGCTTTGCTCCATTGTTGTATCCACACCTGAATTTCCTTTCAGGAAGTCAAATTCCCTGACAGGCTTGCATTGAATACAGGTGTCTGTTTTAAATCCATAATCTTCAAATCCATCAAATAATATCTCCTGGTAGCGGGCATTCTGGGCAACAGCTACAGGAACTGTCTGGTTATATCCATAAAGTCCGGCATTGTATCTTCCTAATGCATCATAATTTTCTACTTCAAATCCTCTTTTCTGGAATAGGGAGATAGCGCTGTTCCAAACCCA
>CAMLGP010000631.1 GCA_946479535.1 uncultured Bacteroidota bacterium | reverse complement strand
TTTCCTGAGAGCACTTGCTCACCATGAACTGGCGATACATTTTGCCCGCCCTTTCCTGGATGGCGCTGGAGCAAAAGATGGTATTCCTTACAGGGATTTTGCGATATCAAGCCCTACTGCAGTTGAACAGATCCGATCCACTCCACGACCTAAGGTAAGTGAAGATTATACCAAGATACTTGCAGATCTTGATTTTGCAGAAGCAAATTTGCCTGCTACCTATTCAAGCGCAACTACAAAAACTACACGTGCCAATAAGGCCGCAGCCATTGCACTCAAGATGAGAGTTAAAATGCATATGGGTGATTGGGCTGGTGTTATTACTGAAGGAAATAAGCTGGTACCGGCTACTATTAATCCCCTTGCCTGGACATCTGTAGCAAGTCCCATTGGTGGATGGGCTTTGACAAGTGCAGTGGATGGTCCTTTTACCAACAACTCTTCAACCGAAAGCATTTTCTCTGTGAAGAATGATGCGCAGGATGCACCCAGTGTGAATGGTGGACTGGCCGGTATGCTTGGATCGGCAACTCTTGGAGGTCGCGGACTGGTTGCCATATCCCCAATCATCTGGAATAACAGCGCCTGGAAATGCAATGATAAAAGACGCGCTGCCTTATATGTAACCGGCGCAAGCAATATTTCTACTACCAATCTCAGCTATTTCACTACCAAGTACAGAGATTATGCAACTCGCGGTGATTTCGCTCCGCAGATCCGTTATGCAGAAGTATTGCTTACGCTTGCAGAAGCTGAAGCTCGCTCCGCTGCCGGTGTGTCTACAAGAGCTATTGACCTGTTAAACACTGTCCGTAACAGAGCACTTCAAACTCCGGCTACTGAACAATATGTAGCTGCTGATTTTGCAGATAAGGTGGCGTTGGTTAAAGCCATTCTGCTGGAAAGAAGAATTGAGTTACTTGCAGAAGGAAAGAGATGGGGTGATATCAGCCGTAATGTAATGGATGCCAATTATACAACTGGTGGTATTCCTGCCAAAGCTATCAATGGCGCCAATGGTCTGGCTATTTACAACTGTGGTGGTACCTATACTCCGGGACAGGCGGCCATTCCAGTCACTGATTTCAAATTCATCTGGCCCATACCAGCCAATGAGATCATACAGAACCCGATCATTCAGCAGAATCCGAGTTATTGATGCAATGATCAGATTTTAAAGAGTCATTTATTTTATAAATGGATAATAAGAAGGCGGTCTGGAAACGGATCGCTTTTCTTTTTGCGCCGTGGTTAGTGTCTCACTACGCCATGGTTCGTGTCTCATTACGCCATGGTTCGTGTCTCACGAACCACAAAAGTCCGTGAGTAAATAATGGTTCGTGAGACACGAACCATAGCATATGTGATTAACGGATTATCCCACTATCTCCCTTAATACCGGCAATGTCTTCAATCTTCCGAAATCCTGTATATGGAAGGCATAATAGGTTTCAATGGCGTGAAGCAGGTTGCGGCGGAACTCATGATTCAATTTTATATCTGCCAGTTCCCGAGGCTGCATTACTTTCAATAGCTGTGAAGTAACAGCAGCGTATTTATCTTCCAGGAAATGAGGATGGGTTGGTTTTTGACTGGTGAAGTTTCCCTCCTGCAGATCCAGGTAATGGTTTTTTTCAGAATACTTGTCATATATCCTGAATCCAAAAAATACAGCAAGGTGAAGTGCAAAGAATAAAGGGAAATTGGCAGTGATACCATTATCACTCTCATCTAGATGCAAAAAAGCATCTTCTGCAAAATGAAAAAGATCAGGATTGGCTTCTGGTTGTTTCAAACTTTTGGTGAGCAGCTCAACCATGAAGAGCGCTACTGCATTTTTTATGACATCAGAAAGAATATGCTGATAAATATGCGCCCATCTGAATTCTTTGATCCTTTGCAACTGTTTTAATTCACTATGGTAAACCACCATATCCAAAATGGCTGTCGGCTGAAAAAGGTTAGCCTTGCCTGCTCCTTTTTTAGTGGAAGCCCGCACACCGTTGACCAGGTAAGCCTGCAAGCCAAACAATTCAGTGAAGATTGTTACCACCACACTGGTCTCTCCATACTTTACCGTGCGCAGCACAATTCCTTTTGTATGATGGAGCTTATCCGGCATCTTATTTACTTAAAAAAACAATTTTGGCTGCAGCTTTGGTTCTGTTGGCTGCGCTTTGATCATTACCAGTTATAACGAGGTACACTCCACTTGAAATTTTCCGGCCTTTGTAATCCCGGCCATCCCATACTGCCTGGCCACCTAACGCTCTGGTTTGATAAACCAGCCTGCCATCCAATTCAGTGATCTTTAAAATGGAATTATTTGCGAGCCCGCGAATGGCAATTGTACCCGTATAATTTGGAGAGACCGGATTTGGAAAAACCAATACATCGCTATTGGTTTCTGTACCTTCTGTTGCTGTACTGCGGAAAGAGCAGATGCCTTTTGAAGTTCCAATAAACAACTCACCGCTCTTTCCATCAATAGTTAACTTTCTTACATCATTGCTGAGCAGGGGACTGTTCTCTTCCGTGAATTGATAAATAACTTTTTCACCTGTTGGATCAATCAGCCATAACCCATTTTTTGTTGCCACCCATTTACGATCAGCACCATCCACTGCAATACTTCTTACTTCTTCTCCCTTAAAAAGGTATCCCGCAAAATTTCCCTGTTGCACAATCGGCAAGATAGCTTCACAACCCTGGCTCGTAAATGCAGCTTCCGGGCATTGAATAACTGCGATGCCATTGGTAGTACCCACCCATATAAATCCATTCTTATCTTTTGCCGCACACAAGGTACCACCATCAGGAAGG
>CAMLGP010000630.1 GCA_946479535.1 uncultured Bacteroidota bacterium | reverse complement strand
GATCATCATCAATTCGCCATCCGAAAGCGTTCGGATGTTTGTACATATATTTCTTGTTCGACATATCTTTTAATTTAGAGCTTGATTTATCGTTTAATTATTTTATTAGTCTTTCTTTTGTTTGCGCGGATTGATCAGTAAAACTTCATCCACCAGTCCGTATTCTTTGGCTTCGGGTGCGGTCATCCATTTATCCCGGTCAAAATCCTTTTCGATCTGGTCAAGGGGTTTGCCAGTGTGATAATTCACCACTTCATACAATTCATTCTTCAGTTTGCGGATCTCGTTTACTGTGATCTCGATATCGCTTGCCTGTCCGCCAATAGCACCACTTGGCTGGTGCATCATGATGCGGGAATGTTTCAGTGCAGCACGTTTGCCTTTTGCACCAGCGCCCAGGAGTACGCAGGCCATTGAGGCTGCCATTCCAATGCAAATGGTAGATACATCAGGCGTTACAAATTGAAGGGTATCATAAACGCCCAGACCGGCATACACACTTCCGCCAGGGCTGTTAATGTACATATTGATATCTCTTGTCCGGTCTGTAGAATCCAGGAAGAGTAATTGTGCAGTAACAATATTTGCCACTTCTTCATTGATAGGATAACCCAGGAAGATGATGCGGTCCATCATCAGACGGCTGTACACATCCATTACAGCAACGTTCATCGGTCTTTCTTCAATGATGTTGGGAGTTAAAGCGGTTACAAGGTGAGAAGCATATCCATGCAGGGTATTGCTGGAAAGGCCGCGGTGCTTTACCGCATATTTTTCAAATTCTGAATTAAAGTTCATACTTAATATTGTTCAATTTTTAAAGTTAACGGATAATCGTTTATAAAGTTTAAATGTTTAACTAAAGAGTAATTTTGAAATTTTGGAATTGGGAAATTGAATTTCGAAATTTCCCAATTTGAAAATTTCGAAATCTTAACTAAACATCTCTCTTATTTTATCGAAAAATCCTTTTTCGTTCTTGTCAGGCGTAGGCTTGAAATTTTGTGAGTGGCCTAATTTTTCCAGCATGGTTCTTTCTTCTGCGGTGAGTTGTTGAGGGGTCCATACATTTACCTGTATGAGCTGATCACCTTTTTCGTATGAATTCACTGCAGGAAATCCTTTGCCTTTCAACCGGAATATTTTTCCGCTTTGTGTACCGGCAGGTATCTTGATCTTGGCACGGCCATCAATTGTAGGCACTTCTACCTGTGTGCCGAAGGCTGCGTCAGGGAAGGAAATATACAGGTCATAAGCTACGTTCAATCCATCACGGTGTAATTCCTTGTGTGGTTCTTCTTCAATAAGAATGATCAGATCACCAGGTGAGCCGCCACGTTCGCCGGCATTACCACGGCCACTGATACTAAGCTGCATGCCTTCCTGAACACCGGCAGGTATTTCAATGTTTACCGTTTCTTCCCCAAATACCCGGCCTTCTCCTTTACAGGTACCGCATTTGGCCGTTACCTGGGTTCCTTCTCCATTGCAGGCCGGGCAGGTTGTTACGGTCTGCATCTGGCCAAGGAATGTATTCTGGACGCGCCTTACCTGTCCGCTGCCGCCGCAGGTCTGGCAGGTTTGAATGCTGCCTTTGTCTTTGGCGCCAGTTCCGCTACAGGTATTGCAAACGATGTATTTTTTTACCTTGATATTCTTGGTTACACCTTTCGCAATTTCCTCGTAAGTCAATTTGAGTTTTACACGCAGATTGCTACCTCTCACACCTCTGCTTCTCTGTCCGCCTCCTCTTCCACCTCTGCCTCCCCCAAAGAAACTGCCAAACAGGTCATCTCCAAATATATCTCCAAACTGGCTGAAGATATCTTCCATGTTCATGCCGCCACCGCCATATCCACCTCTTCCATTACCGCTTACACCAGCATGCCCATATCTATCATACTGAGCTTTCTTATCGTTATCGCTTAAGATCTCGTAAGCTTCTGCCGCTTCCTTGAATTTTTCTTCTGATCCCTTATCACCAGGATTACGGTCAGGATGGTGCTGCATGGCAACTTTGCGATAAGCTTTTTTAATCTCATCAGCAGAGGCGCCTTTGGCTACACCTAATACTTCGTAATAATCTTTCTTTGACATACTTCAAAACGAGGGACAATACCCCGCTATAAAAATTTTCTAACAGGCACCAGCTATAGCCGTTGCTGTTAGTGATTGGTATTCATTAATAATTCCGTTCATCTTATTTTCCTACTACCACTTTTGCGTGACGGATTATTTTATCATTCAGATAATATCCTTTTACTACTTCATCCACTACTTTGCCTTTTAGGTCTTTTGCAGGTGCAGGAATTTCTGTAATAGCTTCATGAAGATCCGGGTCAAATTCTTTTCCGATGGTTTCCATCGGTTTCAGACCCTTGGACTGTAATATACTCCGGAGTTTATTGAACACAAGGGTTACGCCTTCCCTGATTGATTTTACATCATCTGTAGATTCCAGCTGTTTTTGCGCTCTTTCGGCGTCATCCACTACCACCAGCATATCATTGATCACATCTTTGCCAGCGGTCTGCATGAGCTCAATCCTTTCTTTGGCGCTCCTTCTTCGGAAATTGTCGAACTCAGCCTGAAGGCGCAGGAATTTATCTTTGGCGGCATCCAGCTCAGCCTTTAGTTTTTCCACTTCGGAATCATCTCCCACGGGCTCATTGAGGTGCGATGTGCCCCCCATATTTTCGTCTGAGTTGATGTCAAAATCCCGCTCGTCTCCAACAGGTTCCCTAATGTCTTTATCTGCCATTTTTGTACAAATTGTTTGCAAAGGTAAGGCTGTCAAGAATACTGCCAACCTCCTGTAAAACCAGTTC
>CAMLGP010000629.1 GCA_946479535.1 uncultured Bacteroidota bacterium | reverse complement strand
CGAGCTCCACCTTCTACCCCGGGTAAATACTGGTACAAAATGGCTGTGGTGGAGCAGCGATCATCTGGAATTTCAAGTTGCCGCATTTCATCCAACCAGGTCTTTATCAATGTTCATCCAAAGCCAATTGTCAATGCAGGTATAGACAGATTCATGTTAGTTGGCTATCCCATAGTACTGAAAGGAAAAGCGGCAGGGGAGGATATAGATTATTATTGGTCGCCAGGTTTTTATATGGACGATCCGACAAAGCTGGAACCAACTATTTCTCCAGCCAATGAAATTGATTATACCTTATACGCTGAATCTGCCTATGGCTGTACCAATAATGACCAGGTGCATGTGAATGTAGTACAGGGCATTTTTGTGCCTTCTGCTTTTTCTCCCAATGGCGATGGTAAAAATGAAAAATGGGAGATACCTTTCCTTGATCCTTCCTTTGAAGCAGAAGTGAGTTTGTATAACCGATACGGACAACTGGTCTATCATGCACCAGCTGGAGGCAAAGTTTCCTGGGATGGAACCATAAAAGGAGTAGCGCAGGGTTCCGGAGTGTATGTTTACGTAATAAAATCAAAATTGTTCCCCATTGATATGCATGGAACGTTTGTGCTGATCCGTTAACGTTTCCTTACAGGCTGATGCTGGATCAGGCGATTGATAAGTTCCTCTACAACAGCCGGAGGCTGTGCTTCCACTAAACGGTATTGATTAAAAGGACCATCAGTCCAGCGGTTGTAGCCATTGTCTTCCACAATGATCTTTCCCTGTTTTACAGTATACCATGGTTTATATCCTTTAATAGCTATCATTACAGCTGTTTCATCCCAACTCATTCTCCCTGCAGAATCCTGTTTGTCTAAAGGGATACTTATCCTGAATACATCTTTTACAGGACTGTTTTTAATTGCCTGGTTACTGATCAAGGGAAGGCCGGTGTGGATCCTGTATCCAATTTCAAATCCACTGAAGAGAATTGGGCGCGGAAAATTGGTATAAGTGTATTGGGAAGCAGCAGCATCCTGGTTTACGTTGAACTCACTTCCTTCCGGGAATTTACCAGCCATGCAAACAAGCTGTCTTACTTTTAACTGAACCAGTTCCTTTCCATTTAAACCAGAAAACTGATCAGGCTCTGATCTCAACAGATTGGCGATATTGGTAAGGAAGCCTACTGTTACAATTGTTACAGAGTTATCTGCCTGCTTTGCGAGCACTTTCCTGTAAACAGCCACTGCATCTGGAGCCCATTCATTTTTCAGGATGGTATGAGGATAGTTTTCCAGCAAACTATCTGTCCAGTGCTGTTTATCTTTTAATGAAAGCGCCTTTCCTTTAGGTACCCCGATTGGGATATCAGGCCGGCCGAAGTAAGTATTAAATACATTGAGCACTCCCGCAACTCCTTCATAGTTTGTGCTGGCTACTGTTGCCAGGATCCTGGCCCGACCGCTATCTGCCCAGGCATGTAATAAAGTAATAGCACCTACATCATCATAATCGGGCCCCATATCACTGTCGAATATGATGGGAACGGGTTTGACCGACTGACTTTCGCTGTTATAAGAAATTAATACCAGGATCAAAACGTAAAATATCCGGTATTTCACAAATTCAGCCATGAAGGATAGTTTGTACTATCAAATATAGCTGCTATAGATTAATTCCTCCGGCCACTTCAATCCGCTGTCCATTGATCCAGGCTGATTCATCAGTGCAAAGAAAGGCAACCACACCACCAATATCATCCGGATTTCCCACTCTGCCTAAGGGAGAAAGTGAACTAAGGCGTTCCTTCATTTGTGGGTTATTGCGAATGGCTGCATTGTTGAAATCAGTTTCTATAGGTCCTGGTGCAACTACATTGGCTCTGATGCCTGATGCACCCAGTTCTTTAGCAAGATAACGCGTGAATACTTCAATGGCGCCTTTCATGGAAGCGTATACAGAATAGCCAGGGTTGACGAAACGGGTAGTACCTGTTGAGATATTAATGATACTGCCTCCTTTATTAAGCAGGGGCACTGATTTCTGTGTAAGGAAATAAACGCCCTTAAAATGTACATTAAGGAAATTATCAAACAATTCTTCTTTTACCTCTGTAAATGGAACTGTGGCTCCCATTCCTGCATTATTGATCAGGAAATCAAAAGAAGAAAGAGACCATCTTGATTGAAGGATCTCTTTTAATTGCTGAATAAAACTATCTAACGTTGCAGGTTTACTCATATCCAGTTGTAAACTGGCAGCCATCCTGCCAAGGCCTTCAATGGTTACAACTGTTTTGTCTGCTTCTGTTTTATTGGATTGGTAAGTAAGGATAACATCGATCCCCTTCTTTGCAATACTGATTGCCATCTCTTTTCCAAGGCCACGGCTGCCGCCGGTTACCAGTGCGATTTTAGGTTGTGTGGACATATACTATTGGTTTAAACTATGCTCAAAGGTCAAATAAAGACGGGAAGAACTGGCGGGTGAATTGGAATAAATAACGAGGGTCGCAAAGAATTGTTCATTTCTTTACGATCCTTTATAAAAAAATAACCTTTATTAATGAAAGCTTAATCTATGGAACAGGTTTATCCGGTGATAGTCGAATGATCCTGGTTAGTTCAATTTTCCGGAATTCCACTTCTGATCCTTCAGCCTGTATGGCAATTTTTCCTTTATTGGCAGAGCAGTTAAATCCATAATTGACGAGGT
Source organism: uncultured Bacteroidota bacterium (assembly GCA_946479535.1). Next base: position 127 of record CAMLGP010000629.1, on the reverse strand, counting down.
CATTATTCACCCACACTTTTACCGAACTGCGTACACATTCAATAACCATGGTATTCCATTCACCAACCGGTTTTTCAGAATTATCTGTAAGATTTTTTATACGTCGCTGTTTTCCTTCAGAAACACC
>CAMLGP010000628.1 GCA_946479535.1 uncultured Bacteroidota bacterium | reverse complement strand
ACTATTGATGCCTTATCCATATCATTCTCCAACCGGTTAGCAGGCTGGCCGTGGTCCCTGAAAGCTGCTAAAGTTTCCAGTGTAATGGTGTTTATCGTTTCTGGGCCTATCAATCCTGACACATATTTAACATCACTGAATGTTGGATCCTTTGTACCGGTACTTGCCCACAGTAATCGCTGACGTTTTGCACCCTTATTCTCAAGTGCCTGAAACCGGCTTCCGAAAAAATAACTTTTGTAAATCTCGTATGCCTTCCTGGCAGAAGCGATAGCAACCTGGCCTTTGAGATCATCAAGCCCTTTGGATTTCAACTCCGGATCAATCAGAGAATCTATGCGACTTAGAAAGAAACTGGCAACTGAGTGAACCTGATCAATAGGTTTGCCTGCCTGAACCCTGTCCTCAAGTCCTGACAGGTATGCCTCTACAACTTCTTCATAGCGTGGCAATCCAAACAAGAGCGTGATATTGATGTTTATCCCTTCACTAATGCATGTTCTGATAGCTTGCAACCCTTCTGCGGTAGCAGGGATCTTGATCATTACATTCTTCCTGTTAACAGCTTTCCATAATTCCCTGGCCTGTTTTATGGTATTTTCTGTATCATGAGCAAGGTGAGGTGAAACTTCAATGCTGACAAATCCATCCTGGCCATTGGTTTTCTTATATACATTTTTAAAAAGATCAGCAGCCCGTTTTATATCTTTAACTGCCAGGCTAAAGAAGATTACATCATAGCTTCTTTTAGATTGAATAAGAGTACGAATATCCTCATCATAATCCGAACTGCTGCCAATTGCTTTTTCGAATATGGAGGGATTAGATGTAACACCCCCAATACCATCTTCTTCAATCATCTTTTTTAATTTACCCGAATTGAGTATTTCCCGGTCAAAGAAATCCAGCCAAATACGCTGGCCGAAATTCTGTATTTGTTTTATTTTATTGTTTGACATAACTATTTATTTTATGTTAGCAGTAAGCCTTTATATTTCCTTAATCTGGCGGATCATCTGGTTGGTAAACCCCCATTCATTATCATACCAGGCCATAATTTTAACAAGGTCACCATCTACCACTCTCGTTAATTCTGAATCAATAACAGCAGCGAAATTGCTTTGAATAATATCTGTAGAAACTAGAGGCTCATCTACTACAGATAACACCAATTTATACCTGTTAGTTGTAGATTCTTCCATTAATATATCATTGATCTCTCCAACGGAGGTGTTTCTTGCAGCTACGAAAGTGATATCTGAAATAGAAACAACAGGCACTGGAGTACGTATAGCCACGCCATCAAACCTTCCTTCTAATTCAGGCAGCGCGATCGTTACGGCAATTGCGGCGCCAGTAGAGGCAGGCGCCAGGTTTATAGCCGCTGCCCGGCCCATCCGGGGCTCTCTCTTTGAAGGCGCATCAATCAATGACTGGGAAGCAGTATAAGCATGAGCAGTATTTAAAATCGCTTTCTTAATGCCAATTCGCCTATTCATAATTTCAATTACAGGCGCAACATTATTGGTAGTGCAACTTGCACAGGAAAAAATGGCTGTTTTCCCATCGGCTGTATTTACACCATGAACTACGGTTGGTGTATTCTTGCTTTTAGTAGGGCCTGAGATTACTACTGTCTTTGCGCCGGCATGTATGTGTTTTTCAGCATCCTCCCTATTTGTAAATAGTCCCGTGCTTTCTATTACTACATCGATATTCCATTCTTTCCAGGGAAGTTTCCCGGGATCCTTTTCAGAACAAAAAAAGACTTTTTTGCCCGCGATATTCAAATGATCATCCTGGACCGTCACCTCCTTATGATATTTCCCATATATAGAATCATGCCGTACCAAATAGGCCGCATTATCAATGCTCATCAAATCATTGACTGCCGTTAATTCCAATCCCGGAGTATCCATCACTATTTTTAATGCGGCTCTTCCGATCCGCCCAAATCCATTGATTGCAATCTTTTTCATACACCTGATTTTATGATTAGTAAAAAGGAGTTCTGGAAACTGGGCCAAATGTTATTGAACCTGTATTTTCCCCTTCATTACAACATGAATGCTACAATAATAGTGCTCGCTTTTATTAACAACCATACTCCAGGATGCACCTGAGGGTATTACTGGAGAAGTCCATGCTTTCCCAGGCTCTTCTGTTACATCATGTGCAACAATATCCCGGTTAATCCAGACTACTGTGTCCCCCCTGTTTACAACAAGTTCTCCTGGTAGAAATTTCATGCCTTTAATCTCAACAGTATGCTTTACAGGCGCCGGCTTTTGGGGGGCTGATTTACAGCTCCCCAAAAGAAAAACACAACAGATTGAACAGATACCAAGTTTTAATATGGCCAGTGATTTACTCATTTTGAAGATATTCTGGTTTGCAGCATCACAGCATGCTCAAGGTGAGTTTTCAGTGCCGGAACTACATTTTGAAGAAGTTCTTTTAATTCGGCGTTTTCAGTTTCAGGTATCAACACCCCTTCCACAGCAGCTATAACCGATTTATGATAAGCAACCTCATTGTCTATATAGGCTTTATCAAAAGAATTTCTTGAGGCGGAGTTTAATTTCGCCCTTGTCTTTTTAGCATCTGCCAGCAGCTTTTGACTTACAGCATTGTCTTTTGGAGTAACTCCCAGCTTTTTGACCAATGCTGCGGCCTGCCCGATGACTGCAGTATGGTCATTTTTCATAGTTTCCGAAAATTTAAGCACATCAGCATTTTTTGAACGCTTCTTTGCTATTTCTGCATAATCAATATCAATCTGGGTTGCGAAAATATATATCCACTAAATGGAAGGTTATTGTTATTGACTGC
>CAMLGP010000627.1 GCA_946479535.1 uncultured Bacteroidota bacterium | reverse complement strand
AGCAAAGGTTCATATTCTGCCCAGCTGGTTTGAGACCTGTGGTTTATCTACCCTGGAAGCCGCCGCTATGGGATGCAATGTGGTAATTACTGACAAAGGATTTACCCGGGAATACTTTGAAGATTTTGCTTTTTACTGTGATCCGTCCTCCCCTGCTTCCATACTGGAAGCCGTGGAGAATGCCGCAAGCGTTCCTGCCAGGCAGGGCTTGCAGGACAAGATCCTGAACTGCTATACCTGGAAAATGGCCGCGAGAGAAACGCTAAAGGCCTACCAAAAAATTTTATACGAGGAATGAAATTGAAAATTGCAATCCTGGGCACCAGAGGTATACCCAATCACTACGGCGGCTATGAGCAAGCCGTCTCCTTCCTTTCCCCCGCTCTAGTGAAAAAAGGACACCAGGTTACAGTTTACAATTCCCACAATCATCCTTACCAGGAAAAAACATGGAGAGGCGTTGAGATCATCCATTGTAAAGACCCTGAAAACAGACTTGGAACAGCGGGACAATTCATCTACGATCTGAACTGCATCCTTGATGCACGTAAGCAAGACTATGATGTAATAATGCTGATGGGTTATACCAGCAGCTCAGTTTGGGGTAAACTATATCCCAAAAAGTCTGTGATCATCTCTAATATGGACGGACTGGAATGGAGCCGTAGTAAATACTCCAAACCAGTTAGACGTTTCCTTCATTATGCAGAAAGTCTGGCAGTCAAACACAGTGATTTTTACATTGCTGATTCCCCAGGCATACAATCCTATTTAAAGACCACTTACCAGATTGAATCCACCTATATTCCTTACGGCGCGGTTGTTTACCAGAAAAAAGATGAAGGCGTGCTGAATGAGTTCAATATTCAACCGTGCAAATATTACCTGCTCATTTCCCGCATGGAACCGGAGAACAATATTGAGACCATCCTTGATGGTTATTGCAAAAGCAATTCAACACTAAAATTCCTTGTGATCGGGAATGTGGGTAATAAGCATGGCCAGTACCTGGTAAAGAAATTCAGTCATAATGATAATATCATTTTTGCAGGAGCCATTTTTGACCAGAAGAAACTCCACAATCTAAAATCATTCTGCAAATTGTATTTTCATGGTCATAGTGTGGGCGGAACTAATCCTTCCCTGCTGGAAGCCATGGCCAGTTGCGCTTCTATTTCAGCTCATAATAACCCGTTCAATAAATCCGTGCTGGGAAATGATGCAGCCTGGTTTTCAAACGCAGAAGACGTAAAGAATATCATTAATTCCCCTGTAGTGTCCAGAAACTCCAGTATGGTCTGTAATAACTTAAAAAAAATACAGGACCATTACAGCTGGGAGCTGATTACGGAACAGTATGAGAATTTTATTATAGATTGCTGGAACCGAAAAAGAAATGAACAAACTGATTTTAATAAAAGACAGCCTGGAAAACAAGATCAGTTATTACCTGCTGGCCGCCCTTCTCATTACACTACCGTTTGACCGGTTTTATTCGCAATTGTTTTTGGCAGCCTTTATTGCTCACAGCCTTATTTTTATCAACGGGCAAAAGATAAAACAGGCATTCAGGTTACCTGTTCTGTTGGCAGGAGCTGTCTGGATCATAACCTTTATTGGACTGGCATATTCACCTGACAGGAAAGAAGGCTTAGCAGAAATTTTTCGCCAGTGTCCTCTTCTGTTGTTTCCGTTTTTTCTCTTATTATCCGGATTCCCGGTTTATCAATACCGCAGGAACCTCCTGACAATATTTAGTTTTACCTGCGTGGTAGTGATCATTTATTTATTTATCGATGCCCTTTTTACTATTATTCATTACCACCTGCCATTTTCAGCTCTATTTTCCATTGCCTTTATTAACCATAATTTCTCCCGTCCTATTGAATTACACGCCACGTATCTATCCCTTTTCCTGAGCCTTTCGTTGGCCTTTTTCATGCAATGCTTTCTGGAAGTACGGAATTTAACCAAAAGAGTTGTATTTGTACTGGGCATGCTGGTTTTAATAGCGGGTCTGCTTCAACTGGCTTCCCGTTCAGTACTGATTGCTACCCTATTTATTTTTATTGTTGCCTTCCCACTGTTCCTTCCAAAAGGAACCCTCCGTTTTCGATTCATTGCTTCGGCGCTGGTTATTTCCCTGTTAGCGCTGACGGGCATTCTAACAATCAGTTCATTCAAAAAAAGATATGTTACCGAACTCAGAAATGATCTTACTACAACTGCAATGAATAATGAAGATCTTGAACCCAGGGTGAAACGCTGGGAATTTGTAATGGAGCTTATTAGTCATAAGCCGGTAATTGGCTATGGAAGTGGTACTGAAAAAAGGATATTAAAGGATATATACTTTGAAAACAGGTATTATAATTCCTTTCTCAATAGCCTGAATGCCCATAATGAATACCTCAGTATCTGGCTAAAGACGGGAGCCCTTGCATTGGGCTTCTTCCTTGCATCACTCGTTTATGCATTGATACTGGCCTGGAAAAGAAAGGATGTTTTGTTCGCTGCTTTCATGCTTTGTTGCTGCATCGTCTCATTTTCCGAGAACATTTTTGATGTAAGCAAGGGCATTTTCTTTTATGCCATCTTTTATTCTTTCTTTCTATTCTCCCCAAAACCAAAGGATGAAGGATGATTCGCGAACCATATTGATCCTTACGCCGGGCTTTCCAAAAGACGAAGCCGATACTACCTGCCTTCCCCTTCAGCAGTCATTATTACGGTCTTTCAGGAAGGAATATCCATCCCAAAAAATAATTGTTCTCAGTTTCCAGTATCCTTATCAAATAAACGAGTATACCTGGAATGGAATAAGAGTGATCAGT
>CAMLGP010000626.1 GCA_946479535.1 uncultured Bacteroidota bacterium | reverse complement strand
AGGTAACAGTTTCACCAAACGCGACCGGGAAGGTGGTGATGTGCAGGTAATAAGAAATAAAGGCGATAATTATCATCGCTACTTTGAAGAGAACAATACGATCCGGAATATCAGCACCCTTGAATGGAATAAAAAGCAGGGCGATAGTAAACAGTTTGTTTTAAAACAAAGCGTTTCCATATTCGACAGGCATATTAAAATACCGGATTATCATTTCCACGGGATCGGATATAATAGTTATACTGATCTTTCCTGGCTTATTAATAAAGACAAACACTCCCTGGTTATTGGTGGTAATATTTTATACGATGATTTTAATGAAAAAAAGATCAGTACTGATAACAGAGACAGCAGAAGTATAACTGCAGGCGCTTACTTCCAGGATACCTGGGATGCTTCAGAAAAAATAAAACTGGAAAGTGGGTTGCGGCTGGACTGGGCACGATATAGTAATGTGTTATATAACAAAGCAGAATTCTTTGCTTTACCTCGCGTATCAATGCTGGTGAGATATAATGAAAAACTGAGTTCCAGGATTGGGGCAGGGCTGGGGTATAAACTGCCTACCCTGTTTACAGAAAGAACGGAGTCTGTTCAATACCAGTTGGTGAAACAATTGGAGAATGTAAAATCAGAGAGAAGTTATGGTGGTACTGCGGATATGAATTATAAGACGAGATTAGGCAATGTATTTGACCTCGCCTTCAATCAGCTATTTTTCTATACGTGGATTGACCAGCCCATTGTGCTACAGCAAAATACAGCCGGGGAGTATAGCTTTTTGAATGCAGTAAAACCAGTGCAGTCTGTTGGATTTGAAACCAATCTCAAATTCATCTATCGCCACAATCTGAAATTATTCCTGGGATATACGTTTACCGATGCAAAGGCCAGGTATCTGTTAGGGAATCAGTTTCTGCCGCTGGTACCCAAACATAAATTCAATTCAGCCCTGATCTATGAGAAAGAGGATGTTATCAAGTTGGGACTGGAGGCTTATTATACCAGCCCCCAGCATTTATATAATGGACTGAGAACAGAAGATTTTTGGGAGTGTGGATTTATGGCAGAGAAGCCTTTTAAGCATTTTTCACTGTTTATCAACTTTGAAAATTTCACTGATACAAGACAAAGCAGGTATAAACAGGTAGCAAATGGTCCACATCAATCACCGGTGTTTGATGATATCTGGACGCATACCGAAGGATTTGTGGTGAATGGGGGAGTGAAGGTGAGATTATAAGGCGCGTTGCTCCCTTTACCCTACTTTTGAATTTTAATTATTGGATGTATGCAGGCACAATGGTTTAATGAACTCGCACGTAGAAGGCGCTCTGTTTTCCCTGATCAGTTTGACGCGGTAAAAAAAGTAGATGATGAGATAATAAAAGAGATAATGATCAATGCAACCTGGGCGCCCAATCACGGGCAAACTGAGCCCTGGCAGTTTACCGTATTCTCTGGGGAAGGACTGAAAAAATTTGCAGCAGTTCAGAGTCAACTCTATAAAGAACTGGCAGGAGCTGAATACGTAGAAGGAAAATACCTTAAGCTGCAGCAGCAGCCTTTGCGGGCATCGCATATCATTGCAATCGGCATGAAGCGGACTACTACCAAACGCATTCCGGAAATTGAAGACATTGAAGCGGTGGCTTGTGCGGTGCAGAATATTTATCTCTCCGTTACTGCCTATGGCCTGGGTGGATACTGGACCACGGGTGGCGTTACCTATTTCGAAACAGCTAAATACCATTTCGGCCTGGGAGATGAAGATAAACTTTTAGGCTTTTTCTATATTGGGCATGTTGCCATTCCCTCACCACCTGCCAAAAGAGTTCCGCTCGAGGAAAAAGTAAACTGGGTAATTTAAATTCAGGTCATTTGTCATCCTGGCGTCATTTCCATCTTCCGTAAATCGAATTCCTTTTAGCGTAAGAGATTCAGGTAAGATACTGCCGTCCTTTGCAAGCCGGATAGTTAAAATTATCTCCGGTGAGAAACCAAAGCAGATTTTTTTACGATTGGAATCACAACAGTATTAATATTTCAGTAGTGAAACTCCTTCTGTGGTACTAATATATCCGGAAACATTGTTTACCAGAGTCAATCAATAGTCAACTCTATAATCACTCCCTGGAAATTAAGCATTCAACCAAATGATTCTCGTCAGGATGTATATTGATTTTTATCATAATGGATGTCATATTTCTGTAAAAGAATCTAAAAGAGCTTCTTACTTACAATTGGATGATAAAGATTTGCATATAGTGAATAAACTTTGCATCCGCAATCAAAATTTATGAAGAAGATAGTACTGAATGTCCTCGCTCTTTTAGCAGCAGGAATGGCATTGGCACAAGAGGATTCAACCAAAACCAAAGAACTAGGAGAAGTTGTAATTACCGGTCAATATAAGCCCCAATCCCTCAAGAACTCCGTTTACCAGGTACGCGTGATCACTAAAGACAGGATCCAGAAGCAGGGCGCTACCAAACTGCAGGATGTTTTAAACAATGAACTGAATATTCGTTTTTCACAGGACCTTGCCACAGGCGGTTCTGATATCAATATGCTCGGACTTTCCGGTCAGAATGTGAAGATCCTGGTGGATGGATTACCAATGGTGGGCAGACAGGGAACCTCCAACGAAATAAACATTAACCAGATTGATGTTAATGCTATTGAACGCATTGAAGTAGTGGAAGGACCAATGTCTGTCATTTATGGTGCAGACGCACTTGCAGGTGTAATCAATATCATCACAAAAAAAGCGGGTCCAGGAAAATTTTCTGTAACTGCACGTGCTACAGAAGAAACAGTTGGCAGGGAGTACGG
>CAMLGP010000625.1 GCA_946479535.1 uncultured Bacteroidota bacterium | reverse complement strand
TATATCTTGCTTGGGTTAGGCTACTAGAAAAATTTTTAATATTACTATAACAAATTTCTATACATTTGAATACAACCTGCATTCGGGCAGGCTTTTAATTACAACCAAATCTAAACCCGCACATGAGAAAACTTCTAGTTTCCCTAGTGGCGCTACTGTTGTTTACAGGAGCTTTATTAGCTCAAAGAACGATCTCCGGAAAGGTCGTTGATGAAAAAGGAAACCCTATCTCCAATGCCTCTGTAATTATCAAGGGCAAAAGTGGAAGGGGTACGGTCACAAATTCAGAGGGCAGTTATACTATAACTGTTCCGGCAGATGCAAAAGAGTTGATCTTTTCTTCTGTAGGTCATGCAACCTTAGAGGCTGCCATTTCGGGTGATGTCGTTAATGCAACACTCAAATTATCAACAGGTGATCTGGCAGAAGTTGTTGTTACAGCTTTTGGTATCCAGAAAACAGAAAAGGCTTTGGGCTACGCCGTATCAAAAGTCGACCCGACAGCTTTACTTCAAAAATCGGAGCCAGACGTGTTGAAAAACCTGGCCGGTAAAGTGCCGGGGGTAGACATCCGTTCCAGCCAGGGCGCTCCAGGTGCTGCATCACGCATTCAGATCCGTGGTGTATCTTCTTTCAGTGGTGGTGAACCCTTGATCGTTGTGGACGGTATCCCGTACAGCAACAACTACAGCACCACTACAAACCCTTTTTCTGCAGGGGGTACTTACGGATCTGGTTTTGCCAACCTTGATGCGAATGACATCGAATCTGTCAATATCCTGAAAGGCGCGGCCGCGGCTTCCTTGTACGGATCCAGGGCCTCGAATGGTGTGGTAGTAATTACCACTAAATCAGGCAATCCTAAGAAAGGCGCTAAATCACTTAATATCAGTTATAAAGGTGGTTTCAGTTTTGAAAAGATTGCTGATATTCCCGATTTTCAGAATGATTATGGGGCTGGGGCTAACTTCAGGACCCAATCTTCCAATGGTTCCTGGGGTGCCAAATTCGGCAGAGGAGTAATTTATGATGCCAGCGGTAACGTCATTGGAACTTCGGCATCCGGAGTAGATTCCATACCAGCAACGACATGGGTAACAATGTACAATGCCTATCCAGAACTTTTCCCGAATGGTCGTGCTCCATATAAGGCCGTTCCGGACAATGTTGCAAAACTTTTGAATACAGGTAATCTGTTCGAGAATTCTATCAGCCTGAATGGAGGCGAAGGAAATACACTGTTTAGTGCGACTCTTTCCAGGATTGACCAGAAAGGCTATATCACCAATTCAAGCTACTATAAAAACAATATCAGTGTAGGTGGTCAAACAGTGGTAGGAAAACTTACGCTTGGTGCAAATGTGAGTTATGCCAGATCAAAACAACTGGGTGGTTATACTGGTGCAGCCCAGGCATTCGTATCCCAATGGGGCCGGACATTCACTATGGCCAGGAACTGGGATATTGCCGGGTATCCTTCAACTGACAGGGCTGGAAACCAGATAGGTTTCAATGATGGACAATACACCAATCCTATCTGGGGTGCTTATCATAATGTCATTACATCTATTGATGATCGCGTCACAGGAACGGTGAGAGCGAGTTATCGGATCAATAAATGGGCAAGGATCGACTATCGTGCAGGTATAAATAGCTATTCGCTCTTCAGAGACCAGCTGATCGACAGGTCTTCCTATGGCGGCACAGATAACCCTGTGGGAAATATTACCGAGGTGGTTTCAAGAACACAGGAAATCCAGTCTACTTTAATCGGTATATTCACTCCAAGAATCAATGAGGATTTTACTCTCGACATCAAAGTTGGTAATGACTTAAACCAGCGTAACAGCCGTTCTCAGACAATGTACGGCGCAAATCTTGTTATTCCCGGATTGTACACACTGAACAATACCTCCGTTCAACGTTTTAGTGGAGATAATAAAGGTAGAAGAAGAATTGTCGGTTTCTTTGGTGATGTGTCGCTCGGATACCGGAATTTTGCATTTCTTAACCTGACAGGAAGAACAGACCTTACTTCAACTCTTCCTTATAAGAACGCGGTTTACTTCTATCCCGGAATTTCAGGTTCTTTAGTTTGGACAGATGCGTTTAAATTGAACTCCAGCTGGTTGAACTATGGTAAGGTGCGCGTAGGTTATGCTAAGGTTGGTAAGGATGCCGATGCAAACCAAATGGCGACATTTGGCTTTAGCGCTGTCGGTTTCCGCGGTTTATCTACCGCATCAAGAGGTGGTACCAGCTATGATCCAAATATGACCCCGGAATTTACAACAGAACTGGAGATCGGTACTGATATCCGCATGTTTAATTCAAGAGTAAGTGCCGAACTGACCTGGTATGATAAAAAGAGCACAGACCTGATCTATGCTATCGCTTTACCAACGTCAACCGGTTATACTTCATATTATACCAACCTGGGTGAAATTTCAAACAAAGGCTGGGAAGCGGGATTGACAGTAAGGCCCATTCTTTCCAGCAATTTCTCATGGGACATCAGAGGCGTGTTCACCAAAAATAAAAATATGGTGGTATCGCTCGTGGAAGGCTTAACAAGAGACATCATTGGTGGCTATAATTATATTGAAGCAGGTATGCCTTATGGTTATCTGAGAGGTAGTGTTTCTGCACGTGCCCCAGACGGACAATTGCTCATCAATACTGTTTCAGGTATTCCGTTTGTTGATCCTAATCCACAAATGGTGGGAGATCCCAATGCTAAATTTAAGTTGGGCATTACTAATAGTTTAACCTACAAAAACTTTAACCTGAGCATACTTTGGGATATGACCAAAGGCGGATCATTCTAGTCCGAATC
>CAMLGP010000624.1 GCA_946479535.1 uncultured Bacteroidota bacterium | reverse complement strand
CCGGTTAAGCGCCATTCTCCGCATAATACGCCGATGAATAGTGGTTTGTTTATAATGACTGAAATCCACTCCTCGCCTGTTATGCATCAACATATGGATCTTACGCAGTTCAGCTTTATGCTCTGCCAGGAAATCATTTTGGGTGGTTACTGCGTAAGGATGTTTTACTAATGAGGTCAGTTCCTTTGCAATTTTATCAGGTGGCATTACAAAATCCACATAGCCCATATCTGCTGCATTATGAGGCATACTACTATAATTGGCAGTATTATCCTGCGCAAAGGTGATGCCGCCTTCTGCTTTTATTGCCTTTAATCCTAAAGTACCATCTGATCCAGTTCCGGAAAGAATAATCCCTACGGCATTTTGTTGATAGAGTGTAGCAAGTGAGGTAAGAAAATGATCAATGGGGTGCAATCTTCCAGATTTGCTGTTTCGCTGTAATTTTAGCTTGCCATCATTAATAGTAAGCAGGTTATTGGCAGGCATTACATACACATGATTTTTCTCAAGTGGTGTATTATTGCTGATACTAACTACAGGCATTTTTGTTTTCCGCTGCAGTATCTGCGGTAACATGCTTTTGTGTTCTGATGAAAGATGCTGTATATATATATAGGACATCCCAAGATCAGCAGGCAGGTTTTGCAGCAAGATTGTGAACGCTTCCATGCCACCGGCAGACCCACCAATTGCCACTATAGGAAAAGATTTTATTTTACTGGTTCCCGGTGCAATTTTGCTCTTTGGTGTAGGCTTTTTTTTACTCTTTACAGTTTTCGCCGGAGTTCTTTTTGCGTTATTTACAGTACGTTTTTTCATTAAGCTAGGAAAGGTAATAAAATAAGGCTGATACCGGCTATTCTTTACTAACCGAGAATAACAATTCCTTTAGTTTTGTAATATGATATTCTAATTGTTCCGACCTCTCAGAGAACTCGGAAGCCAATTTTTCCAATCCTTTGTCTTTATTCTCCCGGGTCATCCTTGAAAGTAACAGCTTGCGTTCTTCCATCATCCTGACTGCTACCCATAGTGTTTGTTCAATTGATTCTCCCTGTTTGATATTCAGGTCACTTTTAGTGAAGGAGTGTCCAATATGGCACCTGAAGTGTTCCATATGTTCATTTTTAATTCTCCAAAGCCCCCCACCGCAGTCCGGACAAGAAAAAACTGTATGATCTCCCAACTGACCTACCTCCTGTATTGAGGTTGCCATCTTTTCCGACAGATTTGACTCAGCTATGATTATATCAGGAGCGTTGACCTTCCTGCCTGGTGTTTGAATGGTAAGTGCCTGAAGTATTTTCCCCATATTTTGCAAATTTGTCACATCATCTACCTCCATCCTGTCCAATACAGATAATATCATATCCGGGTACTCGGCCTCATTTGGGTCCTGAACAATACATTTACCACCGCATTGGCGAATGGACCACATTCCGTTAGTTCCGTCATTCAAAAGCCCGGTAAGAATAACTCCAATTGCCCGCTCTCGATAAGCAGCTGCTGTAGAGCGGAACAATACATCAATTGATGGGCGAAACCTGTTTTCTGCAGGACCCTGGCCTAAAATAATTTGTCCCTTCTTTACTAAAAGATGTGCATCCGGAGGGGCAATATAAATATGGCCTGTTTTAATTTTTTCCTTATTCTCCGCCAGTTTGCAGGGAAGTTTTGCTTCTCTTTTAATTCTTTCTATAAATATTCCTCCTAGTGCAGATCTTGATAAATGCAACACCACACATATTGTTGCATTAATTGTAGCAGGCATTTGTGAAAATAATTGGGCTAATGCATTTAAACCACCAGCTGATGTACCTATACAGATGATATAAGGAGAAGGCAGCTTTTGCTTTTTTACTGGTTTTGGTGTAGTAGTTTTCTTTTCTGAAGAAGTATTAGCAGTCTTTCTTTTCTTCATAGTACCTCCTGGATTAGTATTATTGATATAATTTATACATCAGGAAAATAACAATTGAAGGTGGCACCCTGGGCCGGTATGGCTTCGGCCGTAATAAAACCACCATGCAACTCCATTATTTTTTTACAAATGGTGAGCCCCACACCAGATCCATGATAATGGGTTTTGTCCTGAATGCGATAAAAGAGTTCAAATATTCGCTCTGCCTGGGAATCAGCAAATCCAATACCATTATCCGAAATTGAAATTATTACATAACGTATATTTTGCCTGGCAGTTGGGATGGCATTCATTTCATCTGCGCTTGAATATTTGATCTTTACAACAGGAGAGACTACCATTTTTCTGAATTTAATGGAATTATCCAAAAGGTTGGTAAAGAGCCATGACAATAAAAGCGGATCAGCCTTCAACGGAGGTAATTTCATTTTTTCGATAGTTGCATTTGACTGTTCAATCCTCCTGGTCATCTGCGAAAGGACATTTACCAATACAGCATTGGGATCCACCAGGGATGGATTAGCCCCCATTTCATATAACTGAAGGAAGGTATTGATATCGTCTGTCAGCAATTTCATCCGCTGGATAGATGACTGTGCCCTCCGGATATTTGCTTTAGAAGAGTCACTCAATAAGGCAGCTTCCTTCACCACAATAAACTCCAGGCTAGTATATAGAGATTGCAGTGTTTGTTTGTAATCGGTTGCAACAACGGAATTGAAGGACCTCAATTCGGCATTAAATACTCGTAGCTTTTGTTCCTGATCATTAATGATACTTTTCAAATGGCTGATCTCTGCGGTTTCTTCAAACAAAAGGCAAATGCAATTCAATACGGGGATAAGTCTGACCTTGTAAATTCGATTGCCCGATTCTGTATTCACTGATTCTTCGGACAGAATTTCCCTTTGGGATTGAA
>CAMLGP010000623.1 GCA_946479535.1 uncultured Bacteroidota bacterium | reverse complement strand
ACCATTTTTGCACCACTCGGTCCAACTATGCCTACGGGAGGTGCTGCCAGTTGGGGTGATGCTGCTGGTCCTTATCGTCCATTCCTTGACTTTGGCGATGCCCCGGCAACCTATGATCCCGACCCCTGGTCACCGGCATGCCATGATACATTAACACCAACAGTAGCGGGTCGCCGTACAAAATTGCGACTGGGACCTGATGAAGATCTTGAGTGGTTAAAAAGAGGAGTAACCACTGTTGAAGATAATTTTGAAGACGGCCTTGCCTTTGTTCCTATTTTTTCACCCGCAAGTGGAAAGTACCTTGCACAATGCCAGGTATTCAATAACACAGGTGCCAACGCCACGCTTTGTGCCTGGCTTGATTTCAATGGAAATGGAATTTTTGATGCCGCAGAAGGAATTACTCCTGTAACGGTAGTATCAAACGCGGCAACTCAAACTGTTCCCCTGAACTGGCCCAGCGCACCAAGTACACTTATGGTTGGTACCTATACTTATCTCCGGATACGGATCACTTCCAGTGCCATGACAAAAAATAATGCTACTGGTTATTATAATACTGGTGAAGTAGAAGATTACCGGGTGATAGTTGATGATGGGGTGCTCTCTGTACAAATGATGTCATTTGATGCAGAAGTACTGGATAATGCTGCAGTGAAACTAAAATGGGAATCTAATGAAGAAGTGGGGATGCCTGGTTATGATGTGGAACGCAGTGTAAATGGCTCTGAGTGGGACAGGATCGGCTTTGTCCCATCAACACAGGTTGGTGGCAGACAGCAATATGAGTTATTAGATAAAGATCCTGCAGTAGGTAAATCGTTATACCGGGTGAAAATGGGTGACTATAATGGATACGAGCGCTACAGCAATATCCGCCTGATAGAGATTACCCAGCTGCCGGGCAGGATGGCCATATTCCCGAATCCCGTTGTAGACAAAGCAAGGCTGACAGTAATGGGGAAGGTGCAGAATCAGCCTGCGAGTATCCAGATCATGGATGCAAAAGGGAATCCGCTTACCCAACAGAAAATATTCCTTAACCCTGGTTCCAACGTAATTGAATTACCGATACATCCTTTGTGGAGATCTGGTGTTTACTTCGTCAGGGTGATCACAGGTGATAAAGTTGAATTACAAAAACTCGTTTTGCAGAGAAGATAGCCATGCAAAACTGAACAGGTAGTTGATTTTAGTAAAGCAGATCGGTTTTTGTTACCCTCCTTTTCTAAGGAGGGTTTTTTTATGCCATAGGTTGTCGTCATGGTTGTGGTTATGGTTTGTGCCTCTGTTGCCATGGTTTGTGTCTCACGGACCATTTCTGTTGCCATGGTTTGTGTCTCACGGACCATTTCACTTTCTGATCAACAGCCCCACTAACCGCTAACGGCTTACTTTTGCAATTATGTACACGTTGAAGAAATCACTGGGGCAGCATTTCCTGAAAGATGAGAACATTTCCCGGAAGATAGTGGCTGAATTGGAACCTGTGCAGCAATTGCTGGAAGTGGGGCCTGGGGGAGGTGCATTGACCAAATACCTTGTCCAACTGGAGAATACAGATTTTAAAGCAGTGGAGTTTGATACCGAAAAGGTGGAATATCTTTTAAAAACATATCCTGAATTGCAGGGAAAAATTATACAGGGTGATTTTCTTACTGTTGAAAAACCCTTTAATGGGTCCTTTGCTGTTGTTGGCAATTTCCCTTATAATATTTCTACCCAGATACTGTTCCGAATACTGGATTGGAAAGAGGATATTATATATACCGTAGGCATGTTCCAGAAAGAGGTGGCCCAGCGTATAGCATCCAAAGAAGGAAATAAAGTTTATGGAGTACTTAGCGTATTGGTGCAGGCTTTCTTTGACGTAGAATACCTGTTTGATGTGAATGAACAGTGCTTTAATCCTCCGCCTAAAGTGAAAAGTGGAGTGATCAGGCTGAGACCGGCAAAAACAAAACTGTCAATGAAAACTGAAGCTGATTTTTTTCTGCTGGTTAAAACTGCGTTCAATCAACGCAGAAAAACATTACGTAATGCAGTAAAGGGGTTATTTGATCCTGAAGTGCTGGCTGATAAATTATTTGATAAACGTGCTGAACAATTAAGCGTAAAGCAATTTGCAGAACTATCTTTTAAAATGAAATGAAGAAGAAAATAGCTATAATAACGGCAAGGGTGCATGACTATCTTATTGAAAGGCTGAAACTGCATGGCTATGAGATCGTGTACAAACCATTGATCAATTATGCTGAACTGTCTGCTGAGATCCAGGATGCGGAAGGGTTAATTGTCACAACAAGGGTGAAAGTAGATCAGGCCATGCTTGACAAAGCGGCTAATTTGAAATGGATTGGCAGACTGGGAAGTGGGATGGAATTGATTGATGTAAAATATGCAGAAAGCAAAGGAATAAAATGTGTGAGTAGCCCGGAAGGTAATCGCAATGCGGTTGCTGAACAGGAATTGGGTATGCTATTATGTCTAATGAATAATATCCATTCATCCTGGCTGGAGGTAAAGCAGGGAATATGGAAGCGTAATGAGAACAGGGGTATTGAGCTGACGGGAAGAACAGTGGGTATTATTGGATATGGAAATACGGGCAGTGCTTTTGCGCGTTTGTTGAAGCCATTCCAGGTAACCGTATTAGCGTATGATAAATATAAGTTTGGATTTAGTGGAGATTATATAAAGGAAGCCTCCCTTGAACAGATCAGCCGGTATGCAGATGTGGTGAGTTTTCATGTGCCGTTGACTGATGAGACCTTTCATATGGCAAATGCTGATTTCTTCAATGGTCTTCAGCAGACCCCTTATCTGCTAAATACATCACGGGGCAAAGTGG
>CAMLGP010000622.1 GCA_946479535.1 uncultured Bacteroidota bacterium | reverse complement strand
CCAATCCATGCTTCAGGTATTTATTACTGTAAATTTCGCAGAAATGTTTTGCGAGCAGTATGATATCATTGGCACGTTTGCGCAGAGGTGGAATTATGATCTCTACCGTGTTGATCCGGTAGACCAGGTCTTTCCGAAAATGTTTTTCATTGGCCAGTTCAGTAAGCGGGAGATTGGTAGCGCAGATCAATCTTATATCGATAGGAATGGGCTGATTGGTACCCAATCTTATGATCTGCCGGTTCTGTAATACACTCAATAGTTTGGCCTGCTGCTGAAGGGAGATATTGCCAATTTCATCCAGGAATAGCGTGCCCTGGTTTGCTGATTCAAAGCGTCCGATCCTGTCTTCCCGTGCATCTGTAAAAGCTCCCTTCTTATGACCAAACAGTTCACTTTCAAAAAGGCTTTCTGTGAGCGCTCCTACATCCACCTTTACATAAGGTTTATCAGTACGAAGGGACTGCTGGTGAATGGCGCGCGCTACCAGGTCCTTACCCGTACCATTTTCACCGAGTATTAAAATATTGGCATCAGTAGGAGCGATCTTTTCAATCTTGTAAAAGATGTCCTGCATAATAGGGGATTCACCCAGTAATTCCTTTCCGATCAAAGAATCCGGATCCTGAGCCCGCCCGCCTGCATTTCTGTTGTCCTTTTTTTTCAATATCTCCTTAATTGTATCGATCAGCTTTTCATTGTGCCAGGGCTTCACCACAAAATCAGAAGCGCCCTCTTTTAATGAACGAACCGCCAGGTCAATATCACCATAAGCAGTGATCATGATTACGGCCGTTTCCGGTTTTTGTTTCTTCACTTCCTTTAGCCAGAATAATCCCTCGTTTCCCGTATTGATGGAGCTGTTGAAATTCATATCAAGCAGTATCACATCAAAATTGTTCTTTGCCAGGTGTGAACGTAGGTTCTCCGGATTCTTCTCAGTGATCACTTCTTTGCTCTCTGTTTTCAGGAGAAGCCTCACTGCCGTCAAAACGTCCGTATCATCATCAATAACCAGAATGGAAGCATTCTTCAGTACCATGCATGTTGTTTTCAGGAATTCAAAATAGCTTTTAGTTCCCTGTTGACTCTCAATGCTGCAAGTATACCATAAATACAACCGCATGGCAATTAATTTTTTAAAAAAGAAGGCCAAAATCCGGTGTATCGAAAGCGAACACCGGCTGTATCGTTAACGAACGAATTCGTAGTACGTGGCCTCCTAAACAACTCAAAATCAGATTGCTGGGAAATGGCATATTTATTCAATTACTGGCATGAGCTTTTTAAAACAATTTGATCCTGCCCTTCCTGGTAAAGTGGAAGGGTAGCTCTTTAAAAAGGAAGATATTAGCAGGAAATTCAGATTATGGTTGACAGAATAATAGCCAAAAAAACCTGGACAAGAAAAAGGATACTGACCATTGCTGGAATTACAGCCCTGGTTGGATTAATCGGGGCCAGTTATTATTTCACCTCCGGGAAATCCAGGCTGAACGTAGACAAAGAACGCATTACCATCAGCGAGGTAAAACAGGGCATATTCCAGGAAAATATTCCTATTAATGGAGTAGTGCTTCCCCGCACTACCATTTACCTGGATGCAATGGAGGCCGGCCGCGTGGAGGAGAAATTTGTGGAAGACGGGGCCATCATGAAAAAGGGGGATCCTATTCTACGCTTATCCAATACTGATCTGGAGTTGAACCTGGTAAACCAGGAGACTTCTGTATATAACCTGCTCACGCAAATGCAGATATCACAGAATGCTGCCCGCCAGAATACTATTTCCAAACTCAATCAGTTGACGGATGTGGAGAATGCGCTCAAAGAAGCGGAAAGGAAATACCTGTTGAATAAGAAATTGTATGAACAAAAGGTGATAGGACTACAGGAATACAAGGAAGCAGAAAATCTGTATAACTATCAGTTGGAAAAGAAAAAGCTGACTGCCCAGATATTGAAACAGGATTCTATTTCCGTAAAACAGGAACTGGACCAGGCAGGAAATTCTTACAGCCGTACCCAAAATGCATTGCAACTGATGCGCAGGAAAGTTGGTGATCTCATTGTTCGTGCACCCGTTGATGGGCAGCTTACATCTCTGGATGCCGAGATCGGCCAATCTAAAAATAAAGGGCAGACACTGGGACAACTGGATGTGCTTGATGGATTTAAGGTAAGGGCCGAAATTGATGAACATTATATTAACCGTGTATTCAATGGCCTGCATGCCATTTATACTGTGGCCGATAAAGATTACAAGCTGGTCATTAAAAAAGTATACACACAGGTGACCAATAGCAGGTTCCAGGTGGATATGGAATTTGAGAATGAAGTGCCAAAGGGTATCCGTCGCGGTCAGACATTACAGATACGCCTGGCATTGAGTGATGAAAAGCAGGCATTGCTGGTAGCCAAGGGCGGTTTCTTCCAGAAAACAGGGGGTAACTGGATATTTAAAGTAACTGATGGCGGAAAAATAGCGTATAAAGCAGATATCCAGTTAGGCAATCAGAACCCTGAATATTATGAAGTAGTAGGTGGCCTTAAGGCGGGTGATAAAGTAATCACTTCCAGCTACGACAATTTTGGGGATGTGCAGGAACTGGTGTTAAAATAACAACTACAAAACAACATATCATGATCAAAATCACCAATCTCGAAAAAATCTATCGCACTGAGGAAGTGGAGACCGTGGCCCTGAATAAACTTTCATTTGAAGTAAAAGAAGGTGAGTTTGTTGCCGTAATGGGTCCTTCCGGTTGCGGAAAATCCACGCTGTTGAATATTGTTGGACTGCTTGATGATCCTGATACAGGAAGTTTTCTATTCAATGGAATAGAGGTGGCCA
>CAMLGP010000621.1 GCA_946479535.1 uncultured Bacteroidota bacterium | reverse complement strand
GTACTGGTCAATATCCGCTACAATAAATCCTGTATGATGTAACTTCATTTCTTTAAAAATGTTGGATAAGACGCATTATTTTACTGTAATCGAATTCTGAAAAATCCTTCTTCGTTATTTCCTGCACCACGGCGGTAACGGTCACTCCTTCCCCGCTACCTACAACTACATCCTTTTCTTCAACCGTTTTAAAACCCAGTTTCAGGTGCTGGCTCCATACTGAACGATTCTCTTTATTCGTCTGGCAATAAACCCTGTCCATTCCCAGTTTCTCAAAGCAGAGCTTTACCAAAAGGTACTCAGATTCTATAGCATTGACGGGGTTGATGGCTATATAACGTCCAAATTCACCAGCTCCATTTTCAATATTATAGATCGAGATCGTCCCTTTGAACTCTCCGTTCAGGTCCAGAATCTTAAAATTATGCGCACCCTCCCTGTTTTTATTCCTGGAGATCCAGTTGCGCTGGTCCTCCACAGTGAGCGTGCTCTGGAATAAAAAGCGGTTATAGGCCGGATCATTCCTCAGCTTAATCATCGCTTCAGCATCAGATTCCTCTATCGGAACCAGGCTTGTTTTTATTCCTTTTATTGAGATCATGGTCTGTTCCATTACATTGGTTCCATCAGGGTAATGCCCTGATATTTTGTTTCATTTGCCAATAAGAGCTCACCGGCTTTCAAACCACCCGCCTGCAGGCGAATGATAGGGTCATTGCCAATGGCCGAAGGCAGAATGCCCATATGGCCACTGTGCACATGCGCCGGGAAGAACCGGAGTCCTTTACTGCTGCAAACTGCTTCATCAATATCACCGCAGTACCTGAGCACAAAAGGATCCTTCATCTGCTCCTGCAATTGCTGCAACTTAACAGGCGTATCATCACCAATCCAGTTCTGATCAAAAGGATAGGCAGTGAAGATCACCGCTTCAGCATCCTTATACTTTTCCGGAATGGTAATATTAGGAAACCCGCCGATAAAATCTACATTATCAAATTTGTACCTGTCTTTGTGTTCGTCTTTATCAATTACAGCCAGGCCATCACAAACGCGGGAGATCACCCTGGCCATAAAAGGACCGAAATCATTATTACAAAGCAGGATGAATTTGTTCTTGTAAGGGCAAAGGCCTGCATCGACTATCTGCTTAAGAGCCATATCACCGAGGTAATTGAAGACATCCACTTCAGGATGACGTTCATTAGTGGCGCCGAGTTTAAACCCTCTTTTTCGGATGTAACGAATATCCATATCCGCTTCGCGCCATTCCCAGGCTTCATACATCAAAGGAATTACAACAGTGTCCTTTGCGTATTTCAGCATCTCCTCATTCAGCGGACGAAGGTGCCCGCTGTTGGTGATAATATCGGCTTGTGCAATTTGTTCTTTTGTGATCTTATCAATGAAAGTGATATCAAGCGGTTTGCCGGTATAAGTTTCAATAACCTTTCTGGTATTGTCAAAAACTTCTTCCATCGTTCCATAACGAGTGGTCCTGGAGAAGGCAAACACTTTTGCTCCCGCAAGTGCAGCCAGTATGGGTGTTACCACATAGGCGCCGCTTGCTGCTTCTGTAAGTACAGTCTTGCCTTTTAGATTGAGGTTAAGTGCTTCAACCCGCTTAACCAGTTTATCTATCAACATATTTAATACTTGTTGATGACTTCAATTACGTGGGTCACATCTTCTTCACTCAGTTCAGCGAACATGGGAAGTGATAAGCAATGTGAAGCCAGGTATTCTGAATTGGGGAAATCACCTTCCTTATGACCCAGGTTTGCATACGCTTTTTGCAGATGACAGGGAACAGGGTAATGGAAAGCCGGCTGAACGCCATTTGATTCAAGGTATTTAACCAGGGCATTCTTATCTTCTGTAGTTACTACAAAGAGATGGAATACTGAATCAGCCCACTCAGGTTGAGCCTGCATTTTGATGGCAGGGTTAGTTATCTCGTTCAGGTAACGGGATGCAATATGTCTTCTGCGGTTATTCC
The DNA here is from genome assembly GCA_946479535.1 of uncultured Bacteroidota bacterium. The sequence continues at coordinate 856 of CAMLGP010000621.1, read as the reverse complement.
AACCTTCCAGGTATTTTAATTTGATAGTAAGAGAAGCTCCTTCCAGACCGCCCATGCGGTAGTTATAACCAACCTCATCATGGTAATATCTTACCATGCTGCCATGGTTACGCAGACTCTGGATCTTCTTTGCGTAGACTTCGCTATTGGTAGTGATTCCACCCCCTTCACCGCATGCACCCAAATTCTTACCGGGATAGAAGCTGAAAGTGGCCATTTCACCAAAACCACCAACATTCTGTCCTTTATAGCGTGCACCCTGTGCCTGCGCTGCATCCTCAATGAATTTCAGATTATGTTTCTTGCATATCGCTTCAACACCTGCAATATCAAAAGGCTGACCATAAAGGTGTACACCAATGATAGCTTTTGTTTTAGGAGTGATCTTGGCTTCAATCTTTGTAACATCAATCTCCCAGGTGTCTGGATCACAGTCAACGAATACGGGAGTTGCGCCTGCATGGCTAACGCCCCAGGCTGTAGCTATAAATGTGTTGGCTGGTACAATCACCTCATCTCCTGCACCAATACCCAATGCAAGCATTGCGAGATGCAGTGCAGTAGTACCGTTATTCAATCCCAGGGTATATTTTACTCCGCAATACTCAGAGAAGGCTTTTTCAAATTCTTCTACAAAAGGACCACCGGAGAAAGCTGTTTTCTCATATACTCTTTCAAAAGCTTTGAAGATCTCATGTTTGATCTGCTGATGCTGTCCTTTCAGATCAAGACAGGGTATCTTCTTATCAGTCATTGTCGCGCTCATATACTGTTAGTTTTTAGGGTTATTATACTTTTTTATTAGGTGATATACTGTTATACTGTTACTACTGTTAAATTGTTTTGATCACTGAAG
>CAMLGP010000620.1 GCA_946479535.1 uncultured Bacteroidota bacterium | reverse complement strand
GTGCTACTCAAAAATACGGCCAAACCAACACAGATTGGCAGGATGAGTATTTTAAGGATGGCCAAATGACTCAGACCAATATCGGCCTGAGCGGTGGTAATGATGTTTCACGTTTTTATGCCGGTGCAGGTTATCTTGACCAGCGTGGAACAACACCAACTGTAGGTAACAGACGTTATAATTTCCGTTTAAACTCAGAACATACTATCAGCAAGGTTTTCACTGTTGGTGAAACATTGTATACAGCTTATTCAGACCAGGCTTATGATGCTAACGAACAAGGAACCAGAAGTAACCTGGTAAACGTAATTCGTATAATGCCTCATATTCCGGTTTACGACCCTACATCAATGGGAGGATTCCACGGCGTTAACAGCGTACTGGATGGTGGAGACCCTACCAACCCGGTTGAGGATGCAAAACTGAAAAATCCAGGTAACAGAACCAGAGTGAAAGTATTGGGTACAGGTTATCTTGACATTGCATTTACTAAATGGCTGAAATTCCGTTCCACACTGGGTATTGACTATGCCAATGGTTTGGATTATCGCTTCCAGCCAATCTTTAATGATGGTGGAACTGTAGCCGGATCAAGTGCTACACAGGCTACCATAACAAATAACCGTTCAGTTTCTACTGTTTTACTTTTCACTGAGCAGTTGACATTTGACAAAAATTTTGGAAAGAGTCATGTAAACGCTATTGCTGTAGTTGAGCAACAAAGCCAGAAAACAAAAAATGAAAACGGAAGAGGTAACCAGCCTTCCAATGATCTCAAAACATTGAATAATGCGCTGAACCAGTCTGTTCAAAGCCTGGTTGGCGAGAATTCATTGATATCATACCTGGGTCGCGTTAATTATGATTGGGATGGCAAATATCTTTTAAGTGCTGCCATTCGTCGTGATGGTCTTTCTGTTTGGGCTCCCGGAGCTAAATGGGGAACTTTCCCTTCAGCTTCTATAGGTTGGAGAATTGACCAGGAAGAATTTATGAAAAATCAACAAAATATCTCTGAATTGAAACTCAGAGGTGGATGGGGTAAAACAGGTAATAATGGGGTATTGCTCGGTAATACACCGTGGCTGTCAAGTGTTTCTTCAAACAGTTCAACTTATCCCTTTAACAATGTGGTGGGATCAGGACTTGGTTCATCGATTCAAGCCCTGGGTAATAAAGCGCTTAACTGGGAAATCACCAAACAGACAAATGTTGGTCTGGATCTTGGACTCTTCAAAAACAAGATCACGGTTACTGCTGAATATTTCAGCAGGCACACTGATAACCTTATCCTGAATGTAACGCTTCCTCCTACAATGGGATTCATTAACAGTTCAGTTCCCCAAAACGCCGGTGGCGTGAAGAATAATGGCTTTGAACTGCAGGTAGGTTACAATGAAAGAGAACGCGCTTTCAAATGGAATGCAACCGGTAACCTGGCCATTATCAGGAATAAAGTTACTGCGCTGGCTCCTGGCCTTACCAGCATCGAACAAGGTGCTGATCAGGATTTCGGTAACAATAGCATTACTAATACTGTTATTGGTCAACCTATTCAATCATTCTATGGTTGGGTAGTTGAAGGTATATTCCAAAATGCAGCAGAGGTAGCCAGCCATGCAACTCAGGTTGCTGCAACTGCACCCGGCGATCTCAAATTTGCAGACCTGAATAAAGATGGTAAGATTGATAATAACGACCGCACATTCCTTGGTAGCTATCTTCCTAAGTTTACTTACGCTTTCAACCTGGGAGCTAACTACAAGAATTTTGATGCAGGTATTTTCTTCCAGGGTGTGCAAGGAAATAAGATATATAATGCTACAAGAGTTATTACAGAAGGTATGATCCGTTTCTTCAGTGCAGGAACTGCGGTATTGAATGCATGGACTCCTACAAATACAAATACAAATGTTCCACGCGCTATTTCATCAGATCCTAATGGTAATGCACGTACCTCTGCCCGTTTCCTGGAAAATGGTTCTTTCCTGCGCTTACAAAACGTAATGCTCGGTTACAATGTCCCTGGAGGAAAACTGAGTTCAATGACAAAAGGTGTAGTTAGCAGCCTGCGTATCTATGTTTCTGCACAGAACCTGTTCACTATAACAGATTATAGTGGTTACGATCCTGAAGTAGGAAATAGAACACCTGGCAACTATTTGACTAACGGTATCGATTTCGCTGTATACCCTCAGCCAAAATCAGTTCAGGTTGGTATTCAGGCGAACTTCTAATAAATTAAACCTCGGAGATAAAACTTGAAATATGAAACAAACATTTAATAAACTGCTGCTAATATCCCTGCCGGTTGTACTGACTATAGTTATTGTAGTCAGTTGCGATCGTAAGCTGGATGTTTTCGACAAGAACAATCCAACGCAGGAAAGCTATTTTAAAACTGCTACCGAGCTCCAGAATGGAGTAAACGCGATATATTCCAGTATTCGTGGTGGATCTCTTATGGGCAGGGAATGGTTTTTTACCCATGACATGAGAGGTGGTGAAACAAGTTCCGGTGGTCCACAACTGGAGGCTCCCAGGGCTGAATTGATGAAACAACCTTCACCAGCTCCTTCCAACGCTGTAATGTCAAATGTTTGGCAGGGTTGCTATCAGATGATCAACAGGGCAAACCTGATTTTGCAGAAAGCACCTGGTGTAACCGATAATACTGCATTAAGGGATCGTGTTGTTGGCGAAACCAAATTCCTGAGAGCATGGGCTTATTTTGAACTGGTTTCTCAATGGGGTGATGTTCCTTTGTATACTGAGCCTGTAAACGCTTCAACTGATTTCAAAGGCAAGTCTCCCGCAGCAGATATCTATACCCAGGTCATTGCTGACCTGACAGAT
>CAMLGP010000619.1 GCA_946479535.1 uncultured Bacteroidota bacterium | reverse complement strand
AACGGGCAGTTTTAAGGATGGTGCCACCCCGTTGAATGATATTGGCAACGGACTTGGACTCCATTTTAATGATATCATCGTCAATCATGCCCTGGTAGCCACGCATAATGCCATAAACTTCAATTCCATGATAAATTGCGGTGCGGACAACGGCTCTGATAGCTGCATTCATGCCCGGCGCATCTCCTCCAGAGGTGAGAACTCCGATCTTAGTAACTTTTTTAGCCATTAATTCTTGCTATAACTTTTAATGTGTAGTGAACTGGTTGTTGGTGAGGCAGCAATCGTTATTAGTAGCTCCAAAAATAAGGTAAATAGGTCAGATTAGATGTAGGGGCTAAATGGGGCCATTTTGAAATTTTGGAATTGGGAAATTGAGATATTTCGAAATTTGGAATAACTCAAAAACCAGCAAAACTAAAAAGGGTCGTTCCTTCTGATAAATTCCGAAATATCCCAATTTCCCAATTTCAAAATACCACTGACCGTTTGTTTTTATAAATTTGATTACTGCAATCGATTAAACTGCTAAATTTTAGGATATGAAGAGCCTATTTTCATTACTATTTATTACTTCCACACTAATGAGCACCGCACAACTAAAGTACCCGGAAACAAAAAAGACCGATTTTTCTGAAGATTATCATGGAACAAGAGTTGAAGACCCCTACCGATGGCTGGAGGATGATAACAGTGAGGAGACAAAGCAATGGGTGAAGGACGAAAACAAAGTAACCTTCGATTATTTATCAAAGATCCCTTTTCGCGAACAGGTCAGGAAGCGCCTGGAAATGCTCTGGGACTATCCTAAATATTCCTCTCCATTTCAAAAAGGCGGGTATTATTATTTCTTCAGGCAGGAAGGATTGCAGAACCAGGCTGTAATGTACCGGCAGAAAGGGATTGATGGCGAACCCGAAGAATTCCTGAATCCCAATACGCTCAGTAAGGAAGGTATTGCCGCTCTGGGCGGATATAATTTTAGCAAAAACGGAAAATATATTGCCTATTCCATTGCTGTGGCGGGGAGCGACTGGCAGGAAGTTTTTGTAATGGAAACCGAAACCAAAAAATTATTGAAGGATAAGATTGAGTGGGTGAAATTCAGTAATTACAGCTGGAATAAGGAAGACGGATTTTATTATAGTGGTTACGATAAACCAGATGAGAGAACAAAGCTGAGCGGTCAGAACCAGTTCCATAAAGTATTTTATCATAAGCTGGGAACGGAACAGTTGGCCGACAGCCTGGTGTATGAAGACAAACAACATCCCTTACGCTATCATTTTGGTGGATTGTCTGAAGACGGAAGGTTCCTGGTACTGAATGCTACTGAAGGAACCAGCGGTGCTGAAATGTGGTACCTGGATAAACAGGATAAGAGCAGGGATCCCAAACTTCACCTACTGATCCCCGGGTTCACAACCGAACCTGATTTTATAGATAATCATGGCGGCCTCTTATTGATCAGAACAAATGATAATGCACCTAACTATAAAGTTGTGCTTGTTGATCCAAAAAATCCTGATAAGAGCAAATGGAAAACTGTTATTCCTGAGAAAGAAGAAGCGTTGCAGGGTGTATCTACCGGAGGAGGTTATCTTTTTGCTCAGTATTTGAAAGATGCATCAACCAAAGTATATCAATATACCTATGATGGAAAGCTGGTAAGGGAAATTACATTACCGGGTATTGGAACTGCATCAGGGTTTGGAGGAGAAAAAGAGGATAAAGAGTTCTTTTATACTTTCTCTTCCTTCAGCACACCTCCATCCATTTACCGGTATAATATCGGCAATGGTCAATCCGTCTTATTCAGGAAGACCAAAACCAATATGAATACGGATGATTTTGTAACGGAGCAGATTTTTTATAAAAGTAAGGATGGAACCAAAGTGCCAATGTTCCTGACCTATAAGAGAGGAATTGACCTGAGCAGTGGAAAAAACCCTGTATTATTATATGGATACGGAGGGTTTAATATTCCACTTACTCCGGCATTCAGCATCACCAATGCCTTTTTTATTGAGCAGGGTGGAATTTATGTAGTAGCCAACCTGCGTGGAGGAAGTGAGTACGGAGAGAAATGGCATAAGGCCGGGATGCTGGAGAAAAAGCAGAATGTATTTGATGATTTTATTGCAGCAGCTGAATTCCTGATAAAAAAACATTATACCAATCCTGAAAAGCTCGCCATTAAAGGAGGAAGCAATGGAGGATTATTAGTGGGAGCCGCCATGACCCAAAGACCAGAGCTATTCAAAGTTGCTTTGCCGCAGGTTGGAGTAATGGATATGCTTCGGTTCCATAAATTTACGGTTGGCTGGGGCTGGACAGTTGAATATGGAAGTGCTGATAGCGCCAATCATTTCCCTTTTCTTTATAAATATTCTCCCTATCACAATCTGAGGAAGGGCGTTCACTACCCGGCAACTTTGGTAACAACGGCTGATCATGATGACCGGGTAGTACCAGCGCATTCCTTCAAATTTGCTGCACGTCTCCAGGAATATCATAGTGGTAGCAATCCTGTTCTCATTCGCATTGATACCAATGCAGGACATGGAGCTGGCAAGCCTACCAGCAAGCTAATTGAGGAAGCAGCAGATAGCTGGAGCTTTGTGATGAAGAACCTTGATATGCCTTTTAACAATGACCCCGGTGCAGTTAAGTCAAATGATGGGAAGAAACCAACTCAAAAGAAAGCGTTTTAATTACGTTAACCAATTTTCAACGCCATGGTGTTCACGCCTTGGTTCTCACGCCATGGTGTTCACGCCATGGTTCGTGTCTCACGAACCACCAAATGCTTCGTGAGACCCGAACCATGACCAGGACACGAACCATAACCAGGACACGAACCATGA
>CAMLGP010000618.1 GCA_946479535.1 uncultured Bacteroidota bacterium | reverse complement strand
TTACTATATGTCTTTAATGTTAACAATGAACATCTTCCGTTAGTTTATCTTTCTAATTGCTTCAGTAAGAAGCTAAATCAGCAAACAAAAGATTATTTTTTTGTTTGATTTGTAAAAAGGTTCTGTTCTTTCCTGGTAAAGTTTCTCTCAAGGCTTAATTCTTGCCATACACAGAACTGTTGCCAACTGAACAAATCGGAGAACCAATTCCAAAAGAAGAAACATGTGAGTTCCTTCCAGGTGGTATTCCCCCGATACATACAGATTTTTTGCCAATGAATATTGTATTAATTATTGTCTAGCCTGATATACCAAGGTCAAAAGCGAGACATATATGGCGGAGCCCTGCCAGAAATGAATGCAATTATTCATCGACCAATTACCTTTTATGAACACTACCACTACGGCGACCTGGTATATGATCCATACCAAGAAAATGATGGAGAAGAAAGTGATCAGGAGCCTGGAGAAGAGAAAAATTCCAAGTTATTGTCCAATGATAAGGATCACACAGAAACAATCCGCGAACCAGCAGCCCACCATCATCCACCGGCCGCTTCTACCGTGTATTGTATTTGGATATGCCAGTCCTGAATCCTTTCAAACTATAAAAAAGGTGAATGGAGTCCTTAGCATTGTGCATCGTTTAAATTGTCCGGCCATAGTTTCTGCTGAAGAACTACTGGAGATCAGGAAATTCCTGGCCCATTATGATAATGTCATACCAGATAGGATCCCCCTATCCCTTTCCCATTCATTATATGCTGCCGAAAGCACATCTATTGAACAGGAGGGGGTAAACCATTTCGTTATACTGCGATTGCCATCTCTGGGCTACCAGCTGAAAGCTGCTATTACCCATAAACCAGTTGTTGTGCAGATACCCACAAGAATTGAGGACTTTGAACAATTAGTGGCCGCAAACTGATTATAACGAATTCAATTAGCAAGTGAATTACCATTATATAACCCTCTTTATGTTCAGAAAATTTATCATCAATTTTTTCCTGTTATTACCATTATTGGCCATGCTGTGTAGCTGTGAGACATCCAGACAGCTCCCCTATTTTCAGGATTTGCCGGATAACCGGCCAGTCACCAATGTTGCCACCAAACCTTATGAACCATTAAAGCTGCAGGAAAACGATGAGTTGCAGATAACAGTTTCAAGCCAGTCACCGGAAGCCAGCCAGTTCTTTAACCTGATGGTGGTTGCTCCCTCCAATAATTCAGCAGCTCCGGTAATCTCAGGAGCAAATCCCGGTTCTTTAAATATGTATCGTGTTTCTTCCAATGGCAGCATTACCATGCCTGTATTGGGAGAGATAAAAGTATCAGGACTTACTACCGAACAGGTGAGACTGGTGATTTTGGAGAAATTAAAGGATTACCTGAAGGATGCGGTTGTTACAGTTAACCTTACCAATTTCAAAGTCACCGTTATCGGTGAAGTCAACAGGCCGGTTGTGATCCCTGTAAACGGACAAACATTTAATGTGCTGGAGGCGGTTGGTGCTTCCGGCGATATGACTGTTTTTGGCATCCGCAAAAACGTAAAGGTGATCCGCAAACTGCCGGATGGAAAAACAGAGGTGGCCGTTCTCGATTTTAATAAATCGAACGTAATGCAATCACCCTATTTCCAGTTGAGGCAAAATGATATTGTATATATACAGCCCAATAAAAGCAAAGGCATATTGGGGACACGGTCCAGTATCTGGATCCCGATCATTACCACACTGATATCAGTAACTGCAATTGTATTAACGAGAAATTAAATTCATTGTTTAACCAGGTAATCATGAAACAACAGTATATAGAAGTTGAAGAAATCCCCGCAAAGGAGAACAATGAAGGATTCAGTTTAAAGAACTGGTCTCGCCGCATGCTGCGCAACTGGCCATGGTTTGTGTTGAGCCTTGCCATCTGCCTTGCCTTAAGTTATTTCTACCTGAAATATGCAAATCCGGTATATCATGCAGTAGCATCCATCGTTGTCAAAGATGAAAAGAAGGGTGCCGAAGTAATGGATAATTCCATGATGAAGGAAATAGGGCTGGGAGGAAATAGCAAACTGGTGGAGAATGAGATTGAAGTGTTGAAAAGTTATGATCTTATGGAATCAGTGGTGAACAGATTGCAGTTATTTACGGCTGTTAAACATATTGGAAGGATCCGCGACGTAGATGTATTTGCCGATGATCTTCCCTTCAATTTTGAGGTTCAGGACAAAGAAAAGATCATAAATCCTGTTGAGTGGCAGGTGAATGACACATCAGGTGGGGTACTCTTTAAGAGCGCCAGTGAAAAAACTCCCCTGTATATCAGGTATGGACAATATTATACTGCAGATGGAATTGGCTTCAGGCTTTTAAGAGATAGTTCCTTCTCTTACCCAGTATCAAATAATGAAGCAATAAAATATAGTACTTACAAGGTAACGCTAACTCCTCCTTCAGAGGCAGCAATTAATTTTAGTCGCAATCTGGCTGTTGATGCCGCCAGCAAAGTGGCTACCGTGATCAATCTTGAGATGAAAGACAGGAACAGAAAAAGAGCTGCGGCAGTATTACAAACCCTTATTACCATTTATAATCGCCAGGGAATTGAAGATAAGAATCGGGCTACGGACAATACAGTTAAATTTCTTACTGCACGTTTGGGAGAAGTAGCATCTGAATTGCAGGGTGTGGAAGGTTCAGTAGAAAGATTCAAAAGCCAGAACCGCGTTACCAATCTTTCTTCTGATGCGCAACAATACCTTGACCTTGCCCAGCAGGTAGACGTACAGAAAGCCCAGAGCCAGACCCAGATGAATATTATCAATGCGCTGGAAAAAGATCTCAAGGCAAATGAAGATAATCCAAAGCTGGTG
>CAMLGP010000617.1 GCA_946479535.1 uncultured Bacteroidota bacterium | reverse complement strand
ACTGGCTGTATTGTTACTGCTTTGTGAGGCAGGAATGAATTGCAGGGTATCATTGCCACTCGCGTAGGTGAACTTGCGAGATGTGCCACCAGGGAATTTCACTTCAATGGTTACAAGGCTTGGATCGTCCAGAAGCATATATTTCGCTTCATCCTTGAGCTTGATCACAATTTGCGGTTTGGATGCCACAATATCCTTGTTGAGGATATGCACTCCATCAAAGGTTACATCCATCAGCGGATGGAGACTATCCGGGCGAACATACAGTTCCTTAAATGCATAGTTATTGAACAGATGCTGCTCAGCCTGATCGTAATCAGGATTGAAATTTACGAAAATAGAGTTATGACCTGAAAGACCTTTGGTATCAACAGTTACATTGAATTTAAGAGTATCATTGACAAGCAAAGCCTTTTTCCTGCCTTCGTATATCTTGTTTTCAAAATTGTCTTTATCGGTAACAGTCACCTTGACTTTTACACTGTCAAAATCAACCTTGCTGATATTTTTGAAAGCAATACCGAAATTAAATGGTTCACCTACTTCCACGGTATCACGGGTTGTGAAGTAAAGATTAGGAGCAACTGCACCTTCCGGCACAGGGTTGTACGTCACCATCCAGTAGCGCATTTGCCAGGGCGTTCGGTACCCGGCGTCTTCATTACGCATCTTCAGCTTGATGTAAGGGTATTGGTTGGCATCTATGGAAGAAATATCATAATCCAGGTTTGACTGGTCAATATTAAATAGCAAAGGAGTTTCAACACCATTATAATCTATTCCAATAACATTTACTGTTGGCAGATCAGTTGGTGTACCGTCTATGCTCTGTCCGCGCCAGTGTAACTGTTTCCATCCACGTGCGGGACCGTATGCAGGCGAGGTAATATATCCGGCTGTATCGGGGGTTTCAATAGCTGCCGAAAGTGTTATGGCATCATATACACCATCACTGAAAGACCATTTAGGTTTAAACGTAGCTATTCCGTTTTTTCGATACATGAATATAAATGCTCTATTCCGGTTGAAAGAATCAACATCAGCAAAGCCCTGCCCTAACATCCTGTCATAGATAGTATTTCCTGGCCCCAGATAGCTGGCGTCATTTTTCCATTCATCAACATAAACGTTGGCAGGAGTGGTAGCGTGCCAGCAATTTCGCACTACTACGTAATAGCCATCAGGGATCAGATCCATGAATTCAACTATCTTCCTTCTCTTATTGGTATCTGCAATGCTGAACTGGAAATTCCAGGAACGATTGGGTCCACAAATCGGATCACTTCCATATTGACCCGGACTGGTGCTTTGCGGTCCATTGTACCATGCTTTGAATGTGATCGGATCAATTACGTTGAAAACAATATTATTAGTTCCGCAAACGCTGGCGATAGAAGCATCATCGTCTAATGAAACAGAAAATCCATCCGCCTGGCTAAACCCTGTGGGGAATACACCACTTCTGACGAAAATACTTCGGGCACTATTGCCGAAAGAATATTGCCGGGTAGTTGAATCAAGCTTGATGTGATTAAAATCGCTTTTAAAGTTTTGGAATAGGTGGGATTGACCGAATCCATCTTCACTACCATTAATATACTGGAAGGAAGATGTATTCCATTTGGTATCTCCCGAGCTGGCATAAGGAGCAACGCGCCAATAATAAACAGTGCTATCGGTAAAGGCCATGGGCGAAGAAAATTCTACGATACCGCCTGCCGAAGTTACTGACCGTCCTACTTTTAAAGGTGAATTAAAGAGCTCTGTTGTATCCATTTCCATCAGGTACTGCCTTGATTCCGCAAACGCATTTGCTGTGGAAGAATAAAGCGTTGGATTCTGCTGGTTTATGATAGCAAAAGTGTATGGATAAATAGGTCTTAATTCATCTTCAAAAATGTAAACATCCTTTGTAATGCTATTATTTGTTTCAAAGGTTTCGTCTACCTGATTATCTGCATCTATTTTGATTGTGAGTTTATTTAACCCTTTGTCCTTGGCACCGAAAATCGGAATATTATAAGTTATTGAATCTGAGAACCGGGTAGCAGGAATAGTATCCCGGATAATTTCGAAAGTATTATCAGGAAATGTTCGTTTTAATTCTACTACTATGGTTTTATTTGAAGGCACCATTCCAAGGTTATGAAAACCAACTTTGACCTGGAAGGTCTTTTCGGCTATTGATATAAAGTTGGGGCTGACTTTTACAAGCTGGTCTTCAATGGCAAAATCCGGTTTCTGATAAGCATAGGGCCTGATTGCAGGGTCACCATGCAAGGTAAATTCCTCACACTGGAAACGGGCATAAAAATCATTTTCAGTTGTACTTGCGAATGTTCTCCTGATTGCATCCTCCATCATAGCACCCAGCGTTCCTCCATAATTCCTATAGGCTAGTGACTGATAGAACCGGGTTGCGTAAATATCGAGATAATGGACGATCCCGAGGTGGGTGCTTGCCAAAAAGGCAACAGAGCCCCTATCCTGGGCAAGCACGTATCTTTCAGATATTGTTTCCTTGGTGAAAAACCTGGCTGTACTGAATCCATAAAATCCTCCGGCATTGCATCCCATTACCAGGAATATGGGGTATTTTCCAGGGTTATCATAATTCTGAGGATTATCCAGGTTAAATTCAAGCGTTGAAGCAGATGAGTGACCAAAATATTCGAGCATGCCAATACCCTGATTAAAAAGACCGGCAAGCTGGGTACTGCTTAATTGCTGCACTGCTTCAGAGCTGCTATTGGTAAAGGAATAAACTTTGCCTCCATACAATGTGTCTTCAATGATTCTCCTGAATCCTTCATTGGCAGCAACAAGAATTGAAGTTGTAATATCATCACTGAGGTTTATCTCTTCGCGAATAAGACTCCGTAAT
>CAMLGP010000616.1 GCA_946479535.1 uncultured Bacteroidota bacterium | reverse complement strand
TGTTCAAAAGGATAAAAAAGTGTAAGAGGTTTAACAGGCTGACCTGGTAAACCTCTTACACTTTTTTAACCTGTTAATTTTTACTGGTCAAAAGTATACTGGTATTCAATGCGGCCGGTGAGGGTTTTATCCTTGGTGAATAATGCCTCTTTGGTTTTCAGCCCTTTTTCATTGTAGGCAAAACGCCAGATCAGGTAATCAGACTTCATGGAGGATAATGTTGTTATCTTCTGGATCATTCTTCCGTTTTCGTCATACTCAAACATGAAATCAGGTAAAAGTCTTTTTGCGCGGGCATTGTATCGTACAATGTCTGACAGCTGGTTATTGTCCGTATAATAATAATAAACAGGGTTAATACCTGTGCCTCTGCGGTACTGTTGCTCATCAGCAGGATTTCCTTTCTCATCAATGGTAAGACGGTACTCTGAACTGTCCTTTCCATTTAATATACGCCACATCTTTTCAGGTTTGCCATTACTATTATAGATCCACAGATGCTCTTCGGATTCACTGAATTCACTGGAATCAGCATCCTGGGTAGCGGTCCTTATGGAAATAATATTACCACTATTATTATACTGATAGGATGTAACACTCTTTATTTCGCCAGAGGAATCAATAAGGGTTGTGAGGCGGAATTGCGGATCAAACTGGTAAGATTGGCGGGTTACAGTTTGTCCGTTACGGGTAGTTATCTTTAAAATGTGGCTGGTGGTTCCGATAGCTATTGGGATAATCTCCTGCCATTCGTTGAAATCGCTGGTCTTTGCTCCTTCTTTATCAAATCCTGCGGCTGTGATGGTCCTGACCTTATTGGTAACATAATCCTTCATTCTGTCGCCAAAAGCTTTGGCGCCTATAATATCATTGTAATAGTACTGGCTGTAAGCCAACTGGAAAAGAGCAAGGCAGAGGATAAGTAGAGGGGTTTTCATACCGCCGGGATATTATATTTTGGGTGCAAAGGTAACGAAATAATGGGGGGTAAAATTGCATGGGCAGGCTACTTGTGGGCCTTTTCACGCCATGGTTCGTGTCTCACGAACCTTTACGCAATGAGTTACCATAACATGGTTCGCGTCTCCCTAACCATTCAAACATCGTTTTGCTCTGATATGGTTCGTGAGACACGAACCATGGCGTGGCACGTTTCTACCTCATTTTGCCCTATTTTAGTAAAAAATTCACATGTCCCACGGCCGTCAGCGCCACGAAAAAAACTGTTTAAACTGCGGAACCATTGTTCAGGGCAGGTATTGCCAAAACTGTGGTCAGGAAAATATTGAACCAAAGGAGAATTTCTGGCAGCTTCTCAACCATTTTTTTAATGATATCACTCATTTTGATGGCAAATTCCTGCCTTCGCTAAAATATGTGCTTTTCAAACCAGGTTTCCTGCCTAAAGAATATGTAAAAGGCAGGAGGGCGAGCTACCTGAACCCGGTAAGAATGTACATTTTTACTTCAGCCATTTTCTTCCTCATATTTTTTTCTCTCTTTAATAAAGAGGAAGGGATACTTACAGACCTGACCATCAACGGCAAAACCCCGGAACAGGCCCTTGCCCTTGATTCAGCTGCTTTTGCTGCCTATACTGCCAATATAAATAAGGATGATGATAAGGTGGCATTGCCGATGACCAGGGTAGAGTTTCGTCATTATGTTGACAGCGTTCGTGACAGGGTGGGAATAACCATTGGTTCCAGCAGCTCCCGCTATAAGACGAAGGAGGAATATGATTCCCTGAGAAAAACCGGAGCGGTAAAGCATGGCTGGTTCCGGCGGCAAATGGTTTATAAAGAGATTGCCATTAATAAGAAATACAATAATGACGGTAAGCGGATCTTTGCCGCTTTGCAGGAAACTTTTCTTCATAGCCTTCCTCAAATGCTGTTTGTATCTCTTCCTTTGCTTGCATTGATACTGAAATTGGTTTATGTACGTTTGCGTAAAGAGTTTTATTATATCAGCCATCTGATATTTGGAGCATATTTGTACATATTCATTTTCCTGCTTTTGTTATTAATATTCGGACTGGGTTTTTTAAATAACAATCTGCATTGGGGATTTTTAAGGATATTGAAATCATTACTGATCATTGGCCTGTTCGTATATGAATATCTGGCCTTATATAAATTCTACCGTCAGGGCTGGTTCAAAACTTTTGTCAAGTTTTTACTGATCAATATCCTCTTTTTGATAATGATACTTATGTTGTTTATTATTTTTGGCGCTCTTTCCTTATTTAAAATTTAATTCATGAAAAATAGTGCAGGGGAGGCTTTTTTGAGACTGGTTACCATTATGGATGAGCTAAGGGAAAAATGCCCGTGGGATAAGAAACAGACAATCCATACCCTTCGTCAACTGACCATTGAGGAAACTTATGAGCTGGCAGATTCCATTACGGAGAGTAACTGGAAAGGGATTAAGGAAGAGTTGGGAGACCTGCTTCTTCATATAATTTTCTATTCAAAGATCGGCAGTGAGCAACGCCAGTTTGAACTGGAGGATATGATCAACGGCGTATGTGAAAAACTGATAGCCCGTCACCCACATATCTATGGGGATGTGAAAGTGAATAATGAAGAAGATGTAAAGTCCAATTGGGAAAAATTGAAATTAAAAGAAGGAAAAACCTCAGTATTGAGCGGAGTACCGCAATCTTTACCTTCAACAGTAAAGGCCATGAGATTGCAGGAAAAGGCCCGCCAGGTTGGGTTTGAATGGGATAATAAAGAACAGGTATGGGATAAAGTAGAAGAGGAGATCAGGGAACTGAAAACCGCAGTTGAAAGCCATGAATCTGCTCCTGAAGGGCAGGCTAAAGAGGTTAATAAAAGGGAGGTAGAGGCTGAATTTGGAGACCTTATATTTTCATTGA
>CAMLGP010000615.1 GCA_946479535.1 uncultured Bacteroidota bacterium | reverse complement strand
CCATAGATCAGTTTTATCCAGGAAGAGCGCCCCACCTTTTGAGATGGGAATATTGCGGCCTTCAGCAAGTGCAGCATCAAAAGCAGCTGTACCTGGCAACAGACGACCAGCATCTGCAGCAGTACGTGCAGCCTGGTGAGCGGAAACATCACTTACTGTGGTACCCAGTTGACGCTTTGTTTCTGAGAAGGTAGCCACATATTGACCAAACCAGGTTGAATTGGCTTTCCATTTATTATTGATATAAACACCAAGCGCTGTAGCGTTGTATGAACCACCTGCATTTTCCTGCGTGGTATATCCCCGCAGATACCATGTTTTTGCTTTAAACTCCAGTTTATGTTGTGCAATTTTCAGATTTCGCAGGGAATAACGGTCAGCACCTGTATAAACTGTAGTACCAGTACCAACATAAGAATTGATGGAGGCTTCAATATTGGGAGTGATCTTATAATGAATGCCAGCTGTAAATTTTGCATTCACTGTATTGTAATCAACCAGGCTTTTTTCTTCATATCCTGTTCTGGATACGCTGTAATTCTGGAAATAGCCATTGCGGCTACCAATGTAGAACGGAAGGAAATTTTGAACAGTTGATTGTAAAGGTGCTGGTATACCAGCAAGGAAAGTTCCTATCTGGGCGTTAGTTGGATAAGTGCCTGTTGTTCCAAAATACGCATTGGCGGCGTTCACCAGGTTTAGTGCACCGCCAGTTGCGGCCAGCACACCTGCCTGTGTTTGCGCAATAAATACCTGCGCAAATGCATTCATATTTGCACTGGCTTCATCACCATAAACATTCACGCCATTGTAATTGGGATCACTATCACGGTTACCACCAACTACACTGCTCAATACACCGATCTGCTGTTTATTGCGATAGTCATCTGCCTGCCAGTCATCAGCACTTAAAATAGATGCCGAAATTTTGAAGGCCCATTTATCTTTAATCGCTTTTGCCCAACGGAAAGACCAGTCGTAATAGGGAGAAGGCTTGCGCTGGTTCCCATCCACGTGCATGATCCCCTGTTTGATATTATAGCTTAACCCCTGGTATTTGAATGGATTTTTGCTGGTGATCAGCAAGGTCCCGTTCATACCACCTGAACCATAAAGAGCAGAAGACGCTCCGGAGAGCAATTCTACATTCTCAACATCCAGTTCAGTGGGTCCAATTACATTACCTACCGAGAAGTTCAAGCCGGGAGCCTGGTTATCCATACCATCAATCAACTGATTCAAACGCAGGTTACCACTAGATACAAATCCGCGGGTGGTAACTGTTTTGAAAGTAAGACTGGCCGTATGCATATCAACCCCCTTTAAGTTAGTGATGGCGTCATAATAATTGGGAGCTGCCAGATTTTTTAATGCGGCAGGACCCATGCGCTCAACCGTAACAGGTGATTCCAGTATTCTTGTGGGCGCCCTTGTAGCAGCCACAACAACTTCCTGTCCTAATGTGGTGCCCGGTTTAAAATCTACTTCTATTTTAGAGTCAGCACTGCTCACACTGACTTCATAATTTTCATATCCAACTGAAGAGAAAACGAGTGTAACAGGTAATTTGGCTACGGAAATAGTGAAATCGCCATTTGAATTGGTATAAGTACCCTGATTGGTTTCTTTTACTATAACTGAAACGGCGGGAACAACATCTTTTGAGGAACTATTACGTACTGTACCGGAGATCACATTCTGTGCATATGCAGCAATCGTAAGCAGGCTACCCATTAAAAAGAGTGCCAAAAAGCGACAGCTTTTTCTCATAGTAAGCGATTTAAGTTTTGGAATATTAATGGAAAAGTAAGGATTGTCGGGTTTATCTAAAAATTTAATTTTTAAGGAGAAAGGATAAAATGTTAGCATTTTTAAGGGTGCAGGATTGGGCATAAATGAGCGGCTTCTTACTTTCGATTATGGCTTCATTTTCCTTCCCCGGACAAACCGGATTTTATAGTGGCAAAGTAAGGGATGTCTATTATTTTTCGGATTACCTGGTGATGATCGCGTCAGACAGGATTTCTGCTTTTGACGTGATCCTGCCACGTCCCATCCCATTCAAGGGCCAGGTATTAAATCAGATTGCCGCCTACATGTTAAAAGCTACTGGTGATATCTGTCCCAACTGGCTACTGGATGTTCCGGCTCCCTCTGTTTCAATTGGTAAAAAATGTGACCCATTTAAAATTGAAATGGTAGTAAGGGGTAATCTTACCGGCCATGCATGGAGAACCTATTCTTCCGGCAAGCGAATATTATGTGGTGCTGAAATGGCGGAAGGAATGAAGGAAAATGATTTCTTCCCCACTCCCATCATCACTCCTTCTACCAAAGCTTCGGAAGGTCACGATGAAGATATTGCTCCAGATGAAATTATTGCTAAAGGATTGGCAACTTCAGATGAATGGAATGTATTAAAAGAGTATACCCTTAAATTATTTGAAAGGGGAAAACAGATAGCTGCCAAACGTGGATTAATACTTGTTGACACCAAATATGAATTCGGAAAAATAGGGGAAACCATTTATTTAATGGATGAAATTCATACGCCAGACAGCTCCCGGTATTTTTATGCGGAAGGGTTTGAAGAGAGGCAACAAAAAGGAGAAAGGCAAAAACAGCTAAGTAAGGAATTTGTCAGAGAATGGCTTATCGCAAATAATTTCATGGGTAAACCCGGACAGACAGTTCCAGAAATGAGTGATGATTGGGTAGAGACCACCTCCCAGCGCTATATTGAACTATATGAAAAAGTGATTGGGGAACAGTTCGTCCCCCAATCTATACCTGAAACGGAAGTTAAATCCAGGATACTGTCCTCTTTGGAAAAGCTCAAAGGATAGATTCAATTTTGAAAAGTCCAATTTCGAAAGTGGACTTTTCA
>CAMLGP010000614.1 GCA_946479535.1 uncultured Bacteroidota bacterium | reverse complement strand
TGTAACCGTACAGTTGCCGGGATTGCTGTTGCCACTGAGCAGGATGCTCATAGGGCGGCCAACAATATTGCTTCTGCCGATCACTATGGCATGTTTGCCTTTTGTCTCTACTTTATATTGCTCCAGCAACAGCATGATGCCGTAAGGAGTGGCGGGAATAAAAGTTTGAAGCCCTTCCACCAGTTTTCCCACACTCATCGGATGAAAACCATCCACGTCTTTGCCAGGGTCAATAGCATTGATCACTTTCTTTTCACTGATATGCTTGGGCAAAGGCAATTGCACCAGGATGCCGTCCACATCAGGGTCCGTATTAAGATCTTCTATGGTTTCCAGTAACCTGTTTTCGGAAATATCAGCTTCCAGTCTTATAAGAGTTGATTTGAACCCTGTTTCCTCACAGGCTTTTACCTTGGCCGCCACATAGGTCTCACTTGCGCCATTATTTCCAACCAGGATCGCTGCAAGGTGGGGTATTTTTTTCCCGTCATTGGCCCGCTGGGCCACGCTTATTTTCAGCTCGTCTTTTATAGCCTGTGCGGCCTTTTTCCCATCCAGAATTTGCATGCGCGAAATTACGGAAGTTTTTGGTGGCGCATGCCGCTAAAAAACATTAAATGATGTTGAAAAACCCATACGTATCACTGGGGGTCAGGGGAACTTTACTCCATATATAATGACATGATGCGTACTCTTTTTCTTTTATTCCTGTTTGGTTTATATCGTGCCCAGCCCGGTCTTACGCAGTATTCAGTACCCTGGAACTTAGGTGCTTACAGCCAGCAGCATACCGATATCTTTTCCTTTGGCTCCAACCAGGCTGCCCTGGCCGGGCTCAAACAGGGAGGCATGGGGGCCGCTGGAGAAAGAAAGTATTTACTGGAAGAACTGGCTGCTTACCGGCTGGTGCTGGCCTTACCCAGTGCTTCAGGCAACTTTGGTTTTCAGGTCATATCTAAAGGTTTCAGCGATTACAGGGATTCGCAATTTGGGCTGGCTTATGCAAGGCAGTTGGGTAAAAAAGCCGCTGCAGGAATACAGTTCAACTACAATAACCTGCAGATAGCCGGGTACGGATCAGCCAAAGCCCTCAGCGCTGAAACAGGCTTGGTACTGCATCTTTCTCCCCGGCTTCATACAGGCATACATCTGAATAACCCGGGCGGTAAATATCCTGGTAACAAAATGATAAAGCTGCCCTCTGTTTATACAATGGGATGGGGATATGATTTTTCTGAACAACTATTCTTTTCATGCGAAATAGTCAAAGAAGAAAATCAGCCGGCAGATGCAAGGGTGGGTATACAATATATAATAACACCGTCCTTGTTTATCCGCACCCTGATTCAAACGGCCAACGCTACTGCCTGGTTTGGTGCAGGCCTTACCAGAAACAGATTACGACTGGATATTTATACGGGTTATCATCCTCAACTTGGTCCCAGTGCAGGCATTCAATTGTTGCATGAATTCAAAAAGGAGGATAAATGAAACGGAAGTTGACCATATCAATGATCATCCTTGCAGCATTACAGTTTTTCGCCCACCCGGTTTTTTCGCAAGACATTCCTGTGCAACTGCAACAGCAACTGGAAAATTTTGCTCATACCAATGAAGAAGAGACTGAAGATGATGCTTACTGGCAACAATTGGAAAAATTCAGCAGGCATCCGCTCAACCTGAATCTTGCAGATACTGAAGAGCTCAAAGAATTAGGCATATTGAATGAATTACAAATAGAAAGCCTTCTTCGTTACCGTAATCTTTTTGGTAAACTGGTAGATGTGCATGAACTACAGGCTGTGCCATCCTGGTATCCTGCTCTGATAAGAAGGTTGATGCCTTTTATAACAATAGCTACTGCGTTCACAGCAAAGGAAGGTCTGGCAAAACGATTCCGGCAGGGGTCACATAGTTTTTTGTTGCGTGTAGCACAGGTGCTGGAAAAATCAAAGGGGTTTGAAAATCCGGGTGCAGGAACTGGTTACGAAGGCAGTCCGCAAAAAATAGTTGCCCGCTATCGCTATACCTATAAGAACCTGCTGCAATTTGGATGGCTGGGAGATAAAGACGCTGGTGAATCTTTCTTCAGAGGAGTGCAACGATATGGATTTGATTTTAATTCTTTTCACTTATTCGCCCGCAAAACAGGTTTTGTGGAAGCTTTGGCGGTTGGAGATTTTACTGTCAACATAGGGCAGGGGTTGATACACTGGCAAAGCCTGTCTTTTAAAAAGAGCGGTGAAACTATGGCAGTCAAAAAGCAGTCGCCGGTACTTCGCCCGTATAACTCTGCAGGAGAATTTAATTTTCATCGCGGACTGGGTGTAACTGTCAGGAAAAAGAAAATTGAAGTAACCGGCTTTATTTCTTTCAGAAAACTGAGTGCCAATTTGGAAAAGGGCGCAGCGCAGCATGCAGTGGTCTCTTCTTTTCAAACATCAGGATATCACCGGACCACTGCTGAAATAGCCAGGAAAAATGTACTGGCACAATTTGCTGCCGGAGCAATCGCACGTTACAAAGCAGCCGGTTGGCAATTAGGAATAAATACGGTGCAATACAAATTTTCAATACCGGTTGAAAAAAGAGATGAACCATAT
The DNA here is from genome assembly GCA_946479535.1 of uncultured Bacteroidota bacterium. The sequence goes on along the minus strand of CAMLGP010000614.1, from coordinate 288 downwards.
AACCTGCATGCAATAAAAGGAGATGACTGGTCAAACTACAGTTTTGACTATAGCTACACCCACCGTAATATTCATCTGTTTGGCGAAGCGGCGATGGATAAAAATCTTCATACGGCTTTTATCAATGGTTGTTTGATAAGTCTTGATTCCAGGGTGGATATATCCTTCGTTCACCGCCGGCTTGCAAAAGAATACCAGGCCATGACTGCAAGTGCTTTTACAGAAAATGCATCACCATCCAATGAGAATGGATTATATACAGGCTTGAGCATCCGGCCTGCACCCTGC
>CAMLGP010000613.1 GCA_946479535.1 uncultured Bacteroidota bacterium | reverse complement strand
GAGCTAAACTCCCTTATTTCCTTTTTTCAGGACGGCAAAGATAGGGTTCTACATCTTTCAGATCAAATTTTTTAGACTCTTTTTCAGGGGTTTAATTCACATAACTGGACATTATTCACATGGCCCGAATACCCAAAATCCCCTGATTTCCACCAAATTTGCACCATGGCTTCCTCTTACTGTGATTTCGTCCAAAATGCCGGAAAAGGCTCTGTACACCAACCGTACCACGACAAAGAATACGGCTTCCCCCTCCAAAGCGATGATGAACTCTTTGCAAGGCTGGTACTGGAGATCAATCAGGCCGGTCTCAGTTGGCAAACCATCCTGAATAAGAAAGACAACTTCTTTAAAGCCTTTGATAATTTCAATATCCATAAGGTAGCCCGTTATACAGACAAGAAACGCGAAAAGCTGTTACAGGATGCTGGCATCATTAGAAACCGGCTTAAGGTTGACGCGGCCATCAGCAACGCCAAGGTCATTAAGCAACTCCAAAAGGAGCATGGGTCCTTTAAAACCTGGCTGGATAAGAATCATCCCAAAACAAAGGATGAATGGGTAAAACTTTTCAAACAGCATTTCCGGTTCACGGGTGGTGAGATCGTAAATGAATTCCTGATGAGCACCGGCTACCTGCCTGGGGCACATATAGAATCCTGCCCGGTTTTTAAAAAAGTGGCTAGACAAAAACCCATGTGGATGAGGAAATAAGATGGAATTCCAGACCTGTAAAGATGTTACGAGGCGAGCCCCCCTTAGATTGAGTCCCTAATGATCAGCTATAAACTTATGGTGAATAATAGAATTGGGCATTGCCTGGAGATATAATTGTTAGGATCGATTGTATCCAGTACTAGCCCCAGAAACCCCACCTAATTCGGCTGCACCGCAGGCAACCGGAAATGTTGCCCATCCAACACAAACAATTCATCCACCTCAATTGCCCAAAATTTATATAAGGGAGATTTTTCCAGTAATTTCTCTACTTCTTCCTTGTCCTTTGCATTCATTGTGATCCAAACCCGCTGCGTTTCCATACTTACTGCATACTGATCAATGATGTCTTTATTGATCAGGTAATTCACATAAGTCCTGTGGGGAGGTACCAATTCCATGAATTCCTCAGACATTTCAAACTTTATGGTAACCTGATACTTCTTCATTACTCTAAATTAGACAATTAAGAACGCCAAAAGTTGCATGCTTAAGCGTATTTGTTATCGGGAACGGTATATGACCTTCACAGTCATATTTCTGGACTGTCAGGCAAATCTCTTCAGCTTGTTGCCTTCTACTTTTGCACCGTCAATAAGAAAGGGTGTCCTCCCCGGTTTTAGGGATGTTTTCTACTGTGATTGGGGATTGGGGAGGGGCCCCTATTATTTCACATTTGCAACACGAATCCCTATCCCCGATAGCTATCGGGATTATCGGGAAAGAATAGATAACAAGTTTCTCAATCAAAACCATTAAACAATTTTATGAAACACAGATTTTTTTTATTACTAACCACCCTCGCTTTCAGCTTTCTTACTCATGCGCAGGTAAGCCAACCCATCGCTATCAATGCTGGTGATATTGAACATCTTACCGTTGTTGATGATATGGACCTGATCCTTCTGCAGGGCAAACCTGAAGAAAAAGGTATTTCCATAGATAAAGACGCTTCTGAAAAAATTGACGTTAGACTATTCAATAATGGCATGGAGATAGCCATGCGCACGAATCTGTTCAGGAAAGAAAAACCAACTGTGATTGTTTTTGTGAATGACCTCAAAAAATTAACAGTTATTGGTAACTCAACTGTAAAAACCAGGGGCTTCCTTAATACATCCAAACTGGATCTTTATGTGGACGGTAATCCTCATGTGTACCTGGTAACCAATGGCAAGATCAATGCATTTCCTTTAGGGGATTCTCAGATCAATGTACAGAAGTTACCTGCGGAAAATGCAGTGAAGGGGTTTTAGTGTTGTGAGTTTATAGATGAGGTGAGCAGCAAAGCCTCCGCTTCGGCGGAGGCTTTTTTATTTATTAATATATCGTAGTTCGTTATTTTTGCAACCCCGGAACGTTAGCTCAGCTGGTTTAGAGCATTACTTTGACAGAGTAGGGGTCACTGGTTCGAATCCAGTACGTTCCACACTTAGTCAGCAACTGTGCAGATAATAATCGGACAACAAATTTCACCAGCGTTCCCACCGCATACTTTTGAAATCATTACCTTTCCCTCCTCCTTTATTACTTCCTATCTTTGCTTATTCCTTCCAGGGAATACTTACTCAATTTGCTGTACCAGGGAAAGTCCTGATTCCTGAATTGTCACCCTGACAATTAACAATATAGTTTAAATTACAGTCAAATGCTCTGTTATATGAATAAGTCCCTTCTCCTGATTGCTTTGCTTGCAACTACTGCGTCATTCAGTCAACAAAAAGATTATCCGGTAAGGCCCGTAAATTTCACCAGTGTAAAACTGATGGATAATTTCTGGCTGCCCCGTATCAAAATCAATAACACCGTTACCATTCCAGCCTCCTTTGAGCGTTGTGAAAACACAGGTCGCGTTAAGAACTTTGAAATGGCAGCTGCCCACTCAGGGAAGTTCTGTACCATCTTCCCCTTTGATGATACTGATATCTATAAAACAATTGAAGGGGCTTCTTTTTCCCTGAGCCTTTTCCCCGATAAAAAACTGGAAGCATATATTGATTCCCTGATCGTAAAAGTGGGCAGGGCGCAGGAGCCGGACGGCTACCTATATACCGCCCGCACTATCAATCCTGCGGCCCCACATGCCTGGGCCGGGCCGGAAAGATGGGTAAGGGAACGGGAGCTGAGTCATGAGCTGTACAACTCCGGCCATCTGTACGAAGCCGCTTTTGCCCATT
>CAMLGP010000612.1 GCA_946479535.1 uncultured Bacteroidota bacterium | reverse complement strand
GGCCTCCGCCTGCTCCGCCGGAGCCTGGTCTACCAGCCAAAATGATGAAACGGCAGAAAAAATGCGAATATTCGGTGAAAAAACCGGAATTGCGTTCCAGATAAAAGACGATCTTTTCGATTATTCCAGCGATAATATCGGCAAACCAACCGGAAATGATATCAAGGAAAAAAAGATCACCCTGCCTCTGATCTATACGCTGAACAATGTAGATAAGAAAACAAACCGCTAGATCATTTACATCGTCAAGAATAATAACAGGGATAAAAAGAAAGTAAACTGGATAATTGAAAAAGTGAAAGAAACGGGCGGCATTCAGTACGCCATTGAAAAAATGAACAGTTACAGGAATGAAGCCTTAAATGTGCTCTCTGCCTTTCCTGATAGTCCTATAAGAAAAGGACTGGAAGATCTGGTGCAGTATGTTACTGATAGAAAATACTGAGAATTTTGAAATCTTGAAATTGGGAAATTTCGAAATCTGGATTTCTCAATTCCAAAATTTCCCAATTTCAAAATCAGCGAATGGAGAAAAGATGGACATTAGGAAAGGACGACCCGGAAACTACCGCCGCTTTACAAAAGGCGTTAAACATACACCCTATTCTTTGCAAGCTATTGAGCCAGCGCGGCATTACTGATTTCGATTCTGCTAAAAATTTTTTTCGCCCCCAGCTTTCCCAGTTACATGATCCGTGGCTGATGAAGGATATGGACAAGGCTGTTGACCGCATCCTGCTTGCTTTTGCCAATAAAGAAAAGATCCTTGTCTTTGGTGATTATGATGTGGACGGCACTACTTCAGTAGCTGCCATGTACAGCTTCCTAAAAAAGTTTTATACTGAACTTGATTTCTATATACCCCATCGCTATCGTGAAGGATATGGTATAAGCAAAGCAGGTATTGAGTATGCGCTCGAAAATGGATTTACACTGATCATTTCCCTGGATTGTGGGATAAAATCCGTTGAACTGATCAGCTATGCAAAAGAACTGGGAATTGACTTTGTTGTTTGCGATCACCACCTCCCCGATGATAAACTTCCTCCCGCTGTAGCCCTCTTAAATCCAAAACAGCCAGATTGCAATTACCCTTATAAAGAACTTTGCGGATGCGGTGTTGGTTTCAAACTGATGACCGCCCTGGCAGAGAAAATGAGCCTTACACCTGAAAGTGTATATGGATATCTTGATCTTGTAGCTACCGCTATTGCTGCAGATATTGTTCCTATGACGGGTGAGAACAGAATACTTGCCTTTCATGGATTGAAGAAAGCAAATGAAAATCCCAATAACGGGATCCGTGCACTGGGTCAGCTAAGTGGATTGCATAAAGAATTGCTGATCCATAATCTCGTATTCATGATTGCGCCAAGGGTGAATGCGGCAGGAAGAATGGATGATGCCCGTAAAGCAGTGCAGATGTTTGTGGCGCCCAATTATGAAGAAGCACTTCATTATGCACAAATGCTGCATAGTGATAACACGGACAGAAAGGAAGCCGATATCACCATTACCCGTGAAGCGCTGGCATTAATTGCCGGCAACGAAGAATGGATGAACCGCAAATCAACCGTACTCTTCCAGGAACACTGGCATAAAGGAGTGGTTGGTATTGTAGCATCAAGGCTCATTGAACATTATCATCGACCCACTATTATTTTAACCCGTTCAGGTGAATATGCTGCCGGAAGCGCACGGAGTGTGCCCGGATTTAATTTATATGAAGCGATTCATGCCTGCAGGGAACATTTGTTGGGTTATGGCGGACATTTCGCTGCGGCAGGTATGACCCTGGAGATCCACAAGGTTGAGGCATTCCGCAACAAGTTTGAAGAAGTGATCGCTGCTACCATGCCTCCTCACCTGACAACTCCCGAAATATTGATCGATTCTGAAATATCTTTTAAAGACATAACACCCGCATTTTATAATATCATCTGCCAGATGGAGCCCTTTGGTCCGGAGAATGTTTGCCCGGTCTTTGTTGCCCGGAAGGTAACTGATTCCGGATTTTCCCGGATCGTAAAGGAAGAACATCTTCGGTTCTCTGTACGACAGAATGGTGTAACCCTTACCGGGATTGGATTTGGTATGGCCAATAAGTACCCCCTTCTTTCAAAGCATGTAGATATTGTTTTTAGGATAGAGGAGAATGAATGGAACGGACAGAAAAGCCTGCAAATGAAAGTTATAGATGTAAGACCTTCTGAGGGAGTATAGTACCGATTTTGAAATTGGAAATTTCGAAATCTATCTTTCATTTCTTTGGAGTTGTTCATATTATTAAGATATTAAGATTTCGAAATTTCCCAATTTTCTCCCGTCGTTGGCGGGACAAAATCAGAAAAACCCCTTACTTTAGATTGCTCAATCCAAATCGCCTCCTTTTTAAAGCCGACCTATCTCTGACTAGTTTGCTCTAAAGCACACCACTAAACATACTTATACTAAAACCAGGCATATGAGAAAGATTTACTTTGTCTCTCTACTCATTTTTTTGTGTTCATTTGTTTCCAACGCTCAATCGTATTTCAACCTTTCATCCGGTTCTTACACACAGAACTGGAGTAACACCGGCGCATTAACTACCAATGATGACTGGACTGGTGTTCCAAATATCCGTGGTTTCCTGGGACAGGATATCACTACAGCTACAGGTGCTAACCCCCAAACCTTATTAGGCGTTTCAGCCTCGGCCACTGATCTTGATCTCATCGCAAATCAGACTAATCCTAATATAACTAATGGTGGTGTAGCGGAATTTGAAATTGCTGATCCAACCATTGCATTGCAGGGATCTGGTACTGCCGATGCCCCCTATATAGTTCTATACATGAATACTGCCGGGGTATCCAATATCCGGGTCAGATATAATTTGCGTGACATTGATGGAGGAA
>CAMLGP010000611.1 GCA_946479535.1 uncultured Bacteroidota bacterium | reverse complement strand
GAGTTCTTTCCAGTTCCTGTTCCAGTGCTGAATGTGCCCTCTGAATACGTCCATTTAATAAAACCTTGTTGAGTGGAAGCCTGATCATGCGCGCATGTACCGCAATTGCCTGCAGAATGCTCTGGCGGATCCACCACACGGCAAATGAGATAAACTTAAAACCCTTTGTATCGTCAAATCGTTCCACAGATTTGATAAGGCCCATATTTCCCTCATTGATCAGGTCAGGTAATGAAAGCCCCTGTCCCTGGTATTGCTTGGCAACAGAAACCACAAAACGGAGATTGCCTTTGATGAGGCGCTCCAGGGCCTGTTTGTCGCCCTTCTTGATGAGAGCTGCTAAACGTACTTCTTCTTCTGGGGAAACGAGGTCCACCTTGCCAATCTCCTGAAGGTACTTTTCAAGGCTTGGAGATTCACGGTTGGTGATGGATTTAGAGATTTTAAGCTGGCGCATAAAAGGATTGGTTTTAGGATTAAATGGGTACGAATAGGGTAGAGCAAAGGAACGAAGTGAAGGAGGTGGGAAAAATAGTTTAAACAGTGAATCGAATGTCATGAAAATGTTTGGGCCCTTGTAGAGGTTCTTCTACGCAGCAGGATGGAGTAGGCTGGTTCCCAATGCCTATCAGCTGCCAATCTTCTATGCTGGCCAACTGCTGATACCCCATTTCCGCCAAATCCTGTCTCCGATAGCTATCAGGTACTCTTTCCCTCGAATGCTTTACTTTTGAGCACTTCAATCCTATCTTTCAATCCTATTGATGGACAAGATCATTTTCACCGAAGAGTTCTGCCAGCCTGAAAACCTGTCGCCGTTTACACTAACCCGGCAGATACAGGATATCCGGGTAGGCATACTTACCATTCGTGAGAAATGGGAGAGAATGCTTGGTCTTCCCTCCTTTGACAAAAAAGAAGATGATTACAAAGACCTGGACAGGTCCGTTAATTTAGACGAGGCGCTGACCAGGGGCGCCTGTTACATGATCCATGGCAATGTGCTTCCCTCCATCAGGCTCCTCAAGGCAATGCAAAAACTGAAGAATGGTGAATTCATTTCCGCCAATGGAAATGCAGGCATCCTGTTCCGTTTGAGCAAAAAAGAGATCAGTGAGAAATTTAAGATAAGGGTCACAAAATCCTATACCATCAAGCAGGATATAAAAGTCATTCATTATCCGTGGGATATTGTGCAGCTGAACGACTGGGCAATCCGTGAAGATTTTGAATTACTCACTCGCAAAAGAAAATCCCAGACACTTTCACGCTCCAATAAGCTCATCAATCCAAAAAATATATTTGTTGAGAAAGGCGCCATTGTGGAGCACTGTATTCTGAATGCTTCCACTGGCCCTATCTATATCGGACGTAATGCAGTGATCATGGAAGGTTGCATGATCCGTGGTCCTTTTGCCATGGGTGAAGGCGCTACGCTTAAAATGGGTGCAAAAGTTTATGGCGCAACCACGCTGGGGCCTGGTTGTGTATTTGGAGGTGAAGTAAAGAACTCAGTGGTGTTTGGCTATTCCAACAAAGCGCATGATGGTTATCTCGGCGATTCAGTTGTGGGTGAATGGTGCAATATGGGTGCCGGCACCAGCAACTCAAACATGAAAAATAACGCTTCAGAAGTGCGGTTATGGACTCCCAAAGGCCAATTGGGTGCAGGGATGAAATGTGGAGTGATGATGGGAGACTATTCGCGTACCGCTATCAATACTTCTATTAATACAGGTACGGTGATCGGGGTCTGCTGCAATGTATTTGGGGCAGGGCTCACACCTAAGTACATTCCCAGCTTTTCCTGGGGAAGTGAAGGGGTGAATAGGTATGATTTTGAAAAGGCCGTACAGGATATTGCTGCCTGGAAAAAATTGAAGGGACAGGATGTAAACGACAATGAAAAAGGTATCTTGAAGTATATTTTCAACCATTTTTAAAAAACATAACAAAGAATGAGAAAGCAGATTGCAGCAGCTAACTGGAAGATGAATATGACGTTTCAACAGGGCGAAAAACTTTTGGATGATATCTTAAGAGCGAAGATCGTTTTGGGGAAGGATCAGATGGCGCTTTTTGCCGTTCCCTTTCCGTATTTATTAATGACAAGAAGCGAAGTGGCAGACGATACTAATTATTATGCGGCTGCACAGAATTGTTCTGATAAAAAATCAGGTGCTTATACAGGAGAAGTTTCAGCGGAGATGCTTCGCTCAATCGGGATTGTGTATTGCGTGATAGGGCATAGTGAGAGAAGAGAATACTTCAATGAGACCAATGGGATGCTGGCTGAAAAAGTAAATCTTTGCCTGGACAATCATATTACTCCGGTGTTTTGTTGTGGTGAACCACTTTCCATCCGTGAGGCAGGTACTCAAAATAGTTATGTGGAACAGCAATTAAAGGAATCACTTTTCCATTTACCAGCAGAGAATGTAAAGGATATTGTCATTGCCTATGAACCCATCTGGGCCATCGGTACCGGCAAAACTGCAACAACAGAACAGGCCCAGGAAATGCATGCCCACCTCCGTGATGTGCTTGCAAAACAATATGGGAAAGGAGTGGCAGATCAGGTATCCATTCTGTATGGTGGAAGCGTAAAAGCCAATAATGCAAAGGAAATTTTCAGTTGTCCGGATGTGGATGGCGGATTAGTTGGTGGCGCTTCCCTCGTAGCTGACGATTTTATCACAATCATAAGGTCCCTGAAAGGATAATTTCCAGACTGGTTAACTCACGCCATGGTTCTCACGTGGTGGTTCTCACCCTGCGATTCTCACGCCATGGCACTCACGTCGTGGTTCTCACGCTGCGATTCTCAAGCTGTGATTCTCAAGCTGTGATTCTCACGCTGCGATTCTCAAGCTGTGATTCTCAAGCTGTGATTCTCACGCTGCG
>CAMLGP010000610.1 GCA_946479535.1 uncultured Bacteroidota bacterium | reverse complement strand
CTACCCTTCAGAAAGCAGCTGGTCATATACTGGCTGCTGATGTTTACGCCACTCGAAATATTCCTGCGTTTCCCCAATCATCCATGGATGGATTTGCATTCAACTTTGCCAACTGGAAACAGGGCCAGGGATTGCCATTGAAGGGAGAAATGCAGGCAGGATCTGGTGATCAATCCAGATTAAACCCAGGAACAGCCATACGCATTTTTACTGGTGCTCCAGTTCCAGCAGGGGCAGATACGGTGGTGATGCAGGAGAAAACAAATCAGTCTGATAATAAATTATTCATTGAAGATGCCGCCATAAAAGCTGGCCTGAATGTGCGGCCAGAAGGTTCTGAAATAAAAGCAGCAGAACTGGCTTTAGGGGAAGGCACTATACTGACGCCGGCAGCCATTGGTTTCCTTGCAGCGATTGGTGTAACGGAATTAATGATCTATCCCAGACCTTCCATCTCAATCATAATAACAGGAAAGGAATTACAGGAACCGGGATCAGCACTTGGATATGGTCAGGTTTACGAATGCAATTCTTTTACGCTTGCCTCGGCGCTGCATCAGCTACATTTTGATAAACTCATCATTAACCAGGTTGATGATGACCTGGCCGCGTTGAGCGAAGTGTTACTAGCAAGCCTTAACAGATCAGATGTGGTATTATTAACGGGTGGGATCAGTGCAGGGGATTATGATTTTGTTTTGCAGGCAGCCAATAACTGTGGAGTGGAAACGAAATTTCATAAGATCAAACAGCGCCCGGGTAAGCCATTGTATTTTGGGACGAAGGATAATAAACTGGTATTTGGATTACCTGGCAATCCTTCATCGGTACTTACCTGCTTTTACGAATATGCGCTGCCGGCTCTTTATCAATTGTCGAACCAGGGAAAGAGCTTGCAGGTCCTTCAGGCAGCTCTGGCAAATAATTTTAAGAAAGTAAAGGAGTTGACCCATTTTGCAAAAGGATATTTTGATGGAAAGAAGGTGACTATCCTGGATGCACAGGAATCCTATCGCCTGAGTTCCTTTGCAAAAGCAAACTGCCTGGTAATCCTGGAAGAGGATAGAATAGTTTATGAAGAAGAAGAATTAGTTGATATTCATTTATTGCCCTAACGTTTATGACAGACTATTTATATCTCTTTTACATTTTACTATTTCTGGTAGCCTTTCTTTATGCATCAGTAGGTCATGGCGGCGCCAGTGGTTACCTGGCACTAATGGCATTGTTTGGTATCTCACCTGATGTAATGAAGCCAACAGCCCTGCTGTTGAATTTATTTGTAGCCAGCACCTCTTTTATCCAGTTTTACAGGGGCGGGCATTTCAAATGGAAAGTATTCTGGCCATTTGCCGTGGCGTCCATTCCCCTGGCATATATAGGTGGGTTGATCCATCTGGACGCATTCTATTATAATAAGATACTGGGAGTGTTACTATTGATCCCGGTTATCAGATTCCTTTTCTTCAGCAATATCAAAACAGAAGAATTAAAACCATCCAACCTGTTTATTTCGCTGATAATAGGAGGAATAATCGGTTTATTGTCTGGCATGATCGGCATTGGAGGAGGTATCATCTTATCTCCTGTATTATTATTACTGAAATGGACAGATATGAAACAGACAGCCGCTATCAGCGCGCTGTTCATATTTGTAAATTCAGTTGCAGGCCTTGCGGCACAACTGCAAAAAGGTATTCATTTTAGCGCAGAAATGTATGGTTATGTGGCTGTGGCTTTTGTGGGAGGACTGGTTGGGGCGTATTTTGGGGCACTTAAATTTAAACATATAGTATTAAAATATCTCCTGAGTATTGTACTCGCAATTGCTGCCTATAAAGTATTATTCACCAACTTAACCAGGAAAAATGAATCACCTTCCAGGTCTAACACTGTTGCTGATCCCCACAGGTAGCTATAAGACCGGGCTACGGGGACGCCGGTATATCATGAATCTGGCAGAAATCAAAGTGGAACGGGTTAAGTAAATTTGTACTCTTTCAATTTTCATGCAGATAAACCTGATCATATTTGGACGACTGACGGATATAACCGGTAAAAGCGCTTTGACCTTGACCGGTATAACTGATACCAATGCCCTGGTCAAACAGATACATGAGCTTTATCCCCTGCTTGCTATTAATAAATATGTGATAGCGGTAGACAGGAAAGTTATTTCAGGGAATACTTTATTGAAAGAGAATAGTACAGTGGCGCTGATGCCACCTTTTTCAGGCGGATGATATGAGTCTTAATTACACCCGATATGAACGATACAGCAGGCAAATCCTTTTGCCAGGGTTTGGAGTGTCCACACAGCAAAAACTGGATAAATCCAAAGTGCTGGTTGTGGGTGCAGGTGGTTTAGGTTGTCCTGCCCTGCAATACCTTGTTTCGGCAGGGATTGGAACGATTGGCATTATAGATGATGATATAGTAACGGTAAGCAATTTGCAACGACAGGTACTCTATACTGAAGCTGATATTGGATCCCCAAAAGCCAGAAAAGCGGCAGCTGTGCTGGAGCGTATGAATAGCGGGATAGGAATAAATGTGTACACAGATCGGCTCACTACGGTTAATGCGCTGGAATTATTTGCGAACTATGATGTGATCCTCGACGGCACAGATAATTTTTCTACGCGGTATCTTATCAATGATGCCTGTGTGATATTAAAGAAGCCACTGGTTTTTGGAGCCGTATCTCAGTTTGAAGGTCAGCTGGCAGTATTTAATGCAGAAAGGCCGGATGAGGAGCCGGTAAACTACCGCGATCTGTTTCCTGTTCCTCCAAAAGATGGGGAAATAGCCAATTGTGCAGACGGAGGGGTGCTGGGTGTATTACCGGGAATAATCGGTACCATGCAGGCAAATGAGGCCATCAAATTAATAACAGGGATGGGTGAGCC
>CAMLGP010000609.1 GCA_946479535.1 uncultured Bacteroidota bacterium | reverse complement strand
CTATTACCTTCTATACCATCCCCGTAAGTGTATTGTTGTTAGTTGGATGGTACCATATTTTTGCAGAAGGTAAGGTGGATTGGAACATAGTAAGTATGAATGCCTTGATCATCATGATCGCTGTTCTGTTTATCGTACAGGTATATGAAACAGTTTTCCTTGTAAAAGAAGCTGAAACAGAAAAGGTCCAGCGTGCACAGACTGAAAGGGCCAAAGCGGAAGCTGAACTGGAAGCACTAAAGAACCAGATTGATCCCCACTTTATTTTCAATTCCCTTAATACACTTTCCCATTTAATTGAAGAAAAACCAGTTAAGGCAAAACAGTTTAATGATGATCTGGCTGATGTTTATCGATATATCCTCACCAATAAAGCAAGAGACCTGGTATTATTGCGGGAAGAAATGGATTTTTTGAAAGGATATTTTTCTCTTCTGAAGATCCGGTTTGAAGATGCAGTACAGCTAAATATTACTGTTGATGAAAAACAGCTGGATCAATTCCTTATACCGCCTATTTCCCTTCAGGTACTGGCGGAAAATGCAATCAAGCATAATGAATTCACTGATCAGGAGCCACTGGTTCTTGTAGTTGCCTTAAAAGAAGATATTCTTACCGTTCATAACAATCTGAGAAAAAAGCAATTGAGAAAGGGCTCTTCAGGCATAGGTCTCAAAAACCTGAATGAACGCTATAATTTAACAACCAGTAAGTTTATCACAATAACTGATGGCGAAAATTATTTTACCGTACGTTTGCCTGTTCTAAAAATAATCTGACAACCTGAACATTACATGAGGACACTCATTATCGAGGACGAAAAGCCGGCGGCTGATAAATTAAAAAAAGCCATACAGAAGACTGGTATGGGTATTGAGATCATTGCCCAGCTCGATAGTGTTCAGTCTGCCATTCAATGGCTGCGTACACAGGAACAGCCTGAACTGGTTTTCATGGATATTGAACTTTCAGACGGATTATGTTTCAAAATATTCGAAACTGTTTCAGTGCCCTGTCCTATCATTTTCACAACTGCTTATGACGAATACTGGCAGGAAGCATTTGAATTGAACAGTATCGATTACCTGCTAAAACCTGTGAAGCAGGAAAAGCTGGATGCTGCTTTAAAGAAATATGATACGCTCAAACAATATTTCGCTTCCAATTTCCAGCAATTGATGCAAACAAAACAAAGTAATCTTCCAGCGTATAAAAAGAGATTCCTTGTTAAACGCGGTTCAGATTATATCAGCGTTAAAACAGAGGATATATCCTATTTCTATGCCACACACAAACTGGTTTGCATGGTCAATAAAAAAGCAGAAAAGTTTATCCTTGATATTTCCCTCAGTGATATAGAAAAACAGATTGACCCCGTTACCTTCTATCGTATCAACCGGAAATACCTCGTCAACATGAGTGCTATCAAACGGATCAGGTCCTATCCAAAAAGCAAACTGGAGGTAGAAGTGGAACCGTCTGTTAATGATGAGATTATAATTAGCCAGGAAAATGTAGCGGCATTTAAGGATTGGATGGGAAACTGATCGATGCAGTCCGATCCCAAAATCCATAAATAAATTCCCTCTTTTTTTCATCCATTTTTTAACCTCCTTCTGTGTAAACCTTTGGTCCCATTCATCTCCCATGTAAACGGAGTGTATGGCAAACAAAACCCTGCAGGTTGACCCTCGTGCTTTCCAGGTGATCTTCCAGGCAATCTTTTTAAGTTATGGGATTCTGGCACTTGGCTGGACGCCAGACTGGTCCCATTATGCTATTACCATCGGCGGCTGTCTCCTCTTTCAATATTCAGCAGATTCCATAAAAGCAAAGAAATGGCTGTCAATAGCTGACTTTGATCACTGGGGATTCAGCATTTTGATCAGTGCCATGAGCTTGTGCCTGCTTCTTAAAACCAATCATTGGTATACAAGTCTTTTTGCGACGCTTGTAACTGTTGGTTCAAAATATCTTTTTCGATGGAAGAGGAAACATATTTTTAATCCTTCCGCCGCCGGCATTATTGCAGCTTTACTTTTTACAAATGATTCCTGGCTCAGTCCGGGACAATGGGGCAGTAATGCTGTCATATTCTTTGGAGCAGTAACATTGGGAATAATTGTTGTGACAAGGGTGCAAAAGCTGGATGTTTCACTGGCATTTCTGATAACCTATACAGGACTATTGTACTGGAGACAGATCTATGTTCTGGAGTGGCCAATAGACTATTTTATCCATTCAGTAAGCACAGGAAGTCTCCTGCTATTTACTTTCTTCATGATCAGCGATCCTCGCACCTCACCCAATCATCCATTTGCAAGGATCATCTGGGCGGTATTGATAGCTGCGGTGTCATTCTACCTGGCAGCATTTAAATGGAAATACAATACTGTTATTTGGGTACTTGTAGCTGTTGCACCTCTCGTGCCCCTTCTCGATTGGTTATTTAAATACAAATCATTCTCGTGGAAGCCTTCCACCTTTCATTCCGATAGCTATCGGAACAATTTTATTCATAAACTCAAACTCTTAGTCATGAAACCATTCACAAAAAAACTGGCTGCGCTTGTCATACTCACTGGCATGGTCAGTCATGAAGCTATTGCCTTCTGCGGATTTTATGTAAGCAAGGCTGATGGTACTTTAAAAAACAAAACATCACAGGTGATTCTGGTGAGAGCCGGTAACTGGAACGTAATTACAATGTACAATGATTTCAAAGGCAATTTCAAAGACTTCGCTATGGTTGTACCCGTACCAGTTGTATTGCAAAAAGATGATATCAAGGTGGTTGATCAGAGCATTTTCAATACGTTGAATGAATATAGCAAACCACGGCTGGTTGAATACTATGATCAAAATCCATGCAGTCCTCCTCCAGCTCTAGATGAAGTAGTGGTAGTTGGCTATGGT
>CAMLGP010000608.1 GCA_946479535.1 uncultured Bacteroidota bacterium | reverse complement strand
AATTCTTGGTACTGATGAAGCCCAACAGACTTCACTGGCAAAGCATTTATTTGACCTGGGACTTCTTGCCCAGGGAATGCTGAAGGGGGCTGATCTTACCGCTTTTGTAGAAAGAAGTGTGGAGGTGATCTAATTAATGAATATCCGTTCCAGCCCCGCCATCGGCGGGGTTATAATTTTGTAGCGTGTTGTTGAGCCTTGATGATCTTATTCATCCGGTATACCATTATTATATTGAAAATAATGATACCGGAGATCACATATCCCAGCGTGTTATAATGCTCAAGTGGACTGGTCTTGGTTTTTTGTACAACTATCAAACCACCCACTGCAGCAGCAATACCTCCGGCAATTTGCTGCAATGAAGAGTTTATGCTCATAAACGCGCCCCGGTCCTGCATTTTTGGTATGGCAGAAACCAGCGCCATGGCAGGAACAATCCGGCTCAATATTCCAATCATTAAAAGGATATTCAGCGCAATGACCATCCAAAAAGGAATGACTGTCAGGTTTGTGTATATTATTATTGCAACCATTGTCCAGATGGCGGCAAAGAAAAAGATCTTCACCTTATCTATCTTATCACTCAGCTTTCCTACCAGTGGCATAACTACCAGCGCAACCAGGCCACTTGCCATAAATAGAATGGGAAGTTGCCCGTAAGTAACCTTGAGATTATTGATGGCAAAGGCACTGCCCCATGGCATCATCATAAAACCGCCTAAAGAAAGTAATGCCGTGGATAGAAAACCAACTCTGTAATATTTCAGCTTCATGGTATGCCACAGGTGGCTGAATGCATTCTTTTCCGTTTTTAATTCAAGATGTTGGGTAATGGGGCGCATTTTTACAAGCACCACCAGCCACGTTAAGGTAGCCAGACCAACGATCATTAGGAAGGGTGATTGCCAGCCCCAATGATTGGCGATATACAAACCAATGGGGATTCCAAGCACCTGGCTGGCGCCAAATCCCATTTGTGTAAATCCCATGGCCCTTCCCCGTTGCTGAATGGGAAATAGATCGGCAATAATAGCCAGCGCAATGGATCCCATCACTCCACCAAAAAGGCCTGTGATAATACGGGCAGCTATTAACATGGCATAGCTGGTGGCCAACCCGCAGAATAAGGTACCTGCAATAAACCCAACATAAAAGAATAGTAATAATTTTTTTCGGTCAAAGCGATCCGCAAATCCTGCAGTCAGCAGGCCGGAAGCTCCTGCGCTGAATGCATAAGCTGATACAGCGAGGCCAAACTGGGAAGTGCTTAGTGACATCGACTTCATGAGCATATCACCCAGCGGTGACATTACCATAAAATCAAGTACAACGGTAAACTGGGTTAAAGTAAGTAATACGATCGCTACAACCTGGTAGGGGGTGAATTTTGCTTTTTCAGCATCATGGGTTTGCATATCCAAAAAGAGAAAAGTTGGTAATTAATATTCTCTAAATGTAGGAATCATTTCAGAAACCGGTTACAGAAAGTTTTGTTCATTTTATAAAATGGTTTATAAAAAATAAAAACCACGGCCTGGGGCCGTGGCTGCTTTGGTTACTGTTAAAACTTAGAAACTATGATTATTACCTAATAACAATTTTTTGACTGAGTTGGGTTCCATTCACAGGCAATACTACTACGTAGTTGCCTTTGGCCAACTTACCTGCAACATCCAGGTAAAAGCTGTTGGCGCCTCTGTTAAGGTTTACATCAGAATTATAAACCACTCTTCCTGCATAATCAACAAACTGCACTTTTGATTTCATGGCCACATCGCTATTAACCTGGATGGATGCGCCGCTTTGAATAACGTTTGGATAGATATTCAGTTCCTTGGCGGCACCTGAATTATCTTCTTTGAAATAGATTATCTGGCTGTAGGTAACTTTTCCGTTCACGCTTGTTACCTTCAGGCGATACGCGTAACTTTTTCCTCCTGTTGCATAATCTGTGTAAGAATCAGATTCAGGAATATTTACACCTTCAATACTCCTGGATGTAATGCCTGTATATTCTTTACCATCTATTGATCTTTCAAGGGTATAACCGCTGATACCTTCAGTAGCCGTAAATTTCCAGTTCAATGATACATTGCTCTTTTCTTTTTTACCATTGAAACTTGAAAGTGTTGACTGGGAGAGTACAGAAAAGTTTGTAAAATTGAACCTTTTGAAATAAACACTGCGTAAGCGCTGAGCATCACTGCTTGTATTGTTTATGGCACCTACACGGAAGCTTACTGAACTTACCGCTGCATGCATCATTGTAAACATTACATCAGATTGAACAGTATCTACACCTGGGTAGTCTTTGGCTGATTTATTTTCTGTCCTTATCCAGCTACTACCAAGATTTATATTCAGGTTAGCACCAATAAAGTCATAAATAATGATGTATACTGGTGAAGGTTTGAATTCATCAAATTCGAATATCTTTTCACCAGCCCTGTTTGTGTTACCATCAATATCAATAGCAGTAAGCGGCACCTGAAGCATTATGGCAGGTAAACTTGTATTATGGATTACGAAATCCAGTTTGAATTCAGCGTAACCACTTGATTTTGCATTTACGGTGATAACGGGTTGAAATGCTTCATCAAAACCTGAATTACCATCAATATCATCAATTACAGTATTCTGGATATCTGTAATAGTGATGATTCCATCAAAACCAGGCTTAACATTGTCAAAACGGTATTTTGCACCGATCTGTTTGTCAATTCCGGAAATTCTGGTACCATTTTTAAAAACGTAATCAGGTTGTGCGTAACCTGCAAGGGAAAGAAGTAATGATAAGCCAAACACAAGGCTTTTTACACAATTAGGGGTTACGGTCGTTTTCATGATAGGGGTTTTTAGGGTCGAATCTGTTCTTTGGGTTTTTAACTTTTCTTACCTGTATTTTCACTATTAGTT
>CAMLGP010000607.1 GCA_946479535.1 uncultured Bacteroidota bacterium | reverse complement strand
CTGGAACACCATGGATTGTTTTCCATAATTATCGTTGAGACCCGTTATCTCAAAACCTTTTTCATAGCTGCCGGGGTAACCTTTACTTACGGCCACAATGGTAACTGCAGCTCTTTTATCTGCCTGTACTTTTACAAGGTGTAATTCTTTTTGGGATGCGGCTACACAAAGACCGATCAGATCATTCTCAAGCCTTGGCATCACAACTTCCGTTTCAGGATCGCCCATCCTGCAATTATATTCGATCACGAGAGGATCTCCGTTCACATTGATCAGTCCGAAAAATATAAACCCGGTGTATTCAATACCTTCTTTAAATAGCCCGTCAACAGTAGGTTTTATGATCCGCTCTTCTACTTTATGCATAAACCCTGGTGTGGCAAATGGCACAGGGCTTACGGCGCCCATCCCACCGGTCATCAAACCGGTATCAGCTTCACCAATGCGCTTATAATCTTTAGCCTCCGGAAGGATCACATAGTTCTTGCCATCAGTTAGGGCGAAAACGCTTATTTCAATACCGGTTAGAAAGGCTTCTACGACTACCTTTTTGCTGGCATCACCAAATTTGGCGCGCTGGATCATGAGTTCAAACTCTGCAATGGCTTCCACATGACTCTGGCAGATAACCACTCCTTTACCAGCTGCCAGACCATCAGCTTTCATCACTATGGGAAGCGGGTGATCTTTCAGGTATTCCACCCCCTCTTCATACGTTTCAACTGTGAATTCACGGTAAGAAGCCGTGGGGATATTGTGCCGTTTCATGAAGGACTTGGCGTAGGATTTACTTCCTTCCAGTTTGGCGCCTTCTTTAGATGGGCCGATGAAGTGGATGGATTGTAATTCTTCTTTTGATTTGAAGTAATCATAAAGGCCGTTCACCAGGGGTTCCTCGGGGCCCACTACCACTATTTCAATCTGCTCGTAAATGCAAAATTTGGCGATTGCGGCAAAATCGGAGAGATCCAGGTTCACATTGGTGCCACACTGGGCAGTTCCAGGGTTTCCAGGGGCGATAAATAAGGGATTAGTCCAGACGCTTTGACTCAATTTCCAGGCCAGGGCATGTTCTCTTCCTCCGGAACCTAATAGTAAAATCCTCATTTGGGTATTGGGTAAATTTTAGGTATGGGTCAGTGTTAATTTTTGCGAATATCGGGATGAATGTTAAAGGTAAATTGAAAAAGTTTGGGGTCTTGAAAATTTATGTATTTTGAGCGCTGCCAATCGTTCGTATACTATAACTTAAAAGGCTACAAATGACTCAACCAGCAAAAACAGGCAAACATCACAGGGCACTATATGTTCTCTTCATGACTGAAATGTGGGAACGATTTGCTTATTACCTGATGATTGGAATTCTATTAATTTATTTGACAGACCCAGTATCATCAGGTGCAAAGGGTATGCTGGCAAAAGATGGTGCCGATATTGTTGGAAGCTTTATTGCGCTCGTTTATCTTACACCTTTTATTGGGGGATTAATTGCAGACAGGTATTTAGGTTATATAAAATCGATTTTCATTGGGGGAAGTCTTATGGCTGCAGGATACCTTTGTCTCTCTCTTCCCGGCAATACAGCCATGATTGTTTCTCTCGGATTGATTATAATTGGAAATGGATTCTTTAAACCAAATATTTCTACCCTTCTGGGTAACATATACAACAGGGAAGAACTAAAACCTTTAAAAGACAATGCCTATAATATCTTTTACATGGGTATTAATATTGGGGCATTTGTCTGCAATTTTGTTGCGGCTTATTTGAGAAATGTTTACGGTTGGGGATATGCATTTGCTGCTGCAGGCGTAGGATTAATTATCGGGTTGATCTGGCTTTCGGCAAATCTGAAACATGTTAAGGAAGGAGATATCAAGAAACCAGTAGCAAAAGAGGATATGTCCATGCAGCAGATTTTCGGATATGTATTTCTTCCAGCGATTATAGCAGCCCTTATCGGATGGTTCGCCCCTGAAGCACTGTTCGGAAAAGACGTTACCATTCTGGGTTCAAAATCAAACGATGCATTTATTTTTGCCTGCCTTCCCATCATTGCATTCTATATATCCCTCTGGATAAGGGCAGGAGGCTCCGAGAAAAAAGGAATAGGGTCTCTTCTTTTCATCTTTGTAATTGCCATTGCATTCTGGACCATTTACAATCAAAACTCAACCGGACTTACACTATGGGCGCAAAAGCATACTGACCGGGCGGCCTCTCCTTTCACGCAAAAACTAACCAGTGTAATATTACCACTGGAAGAAGTAACAGATACTCCGCGGCTCGTGAATAAAGTAGATGGAAATCTTATCAATGTAAAAGATGACAGCGGCAATGTTGTTAAAGTAATGGGGCCTAACCCCTACTTCAATAATTTGCCAAAGGATCAATGGCCGCATGGCAAAACTGTTAAACTATTTAATGCAGAACTGTTTCAGTCCATCAATCCACTCTTCATTGTTTTACTCACCCTGATCTTTCTTCCCTTATTTAATTATTTACGGACAAAAGGAAGGGAGCCCACCACTGCGTCAAAGTTTGCGATGGCCATGTTTATATCGGGCCTGTCTGCGCTGGTAATGGTCTTTGCCGTAATGTCGGTACCATCCATTTATACCCATAAAACATCTCCCGCCTGGCTATGGGGTACTTATTTCGTCTTTACCATCAGTGAAATATTCTTAAGTCCCATCGGACTATCCTTTGTTTCCAAACTATCTCCCGGACGTCTAACCTCCGTTATGATGGGAGGATGGTTCCTTGCTACTTCTTTGGGAGGCAAAGTAGCTGGTATCATGACCGGTTTCTGGGATTCGTTTACAGATAAGAAGATGTTCTTCCTGATCCTGGTAGTGGCAGCCTTTATCGGCGGTATTCTGATCTATTCCAAACTGAAATCCTTAAACGCGATAGTGCGGG
>CAMLGP010000606.1 GCA_946479535.1 uncultured Bacteroidota bacterium | reverse complement strand
GAGTGATCTTCTCTTTTCCCAATGAAGCAAGAGGAATGATCTGCTCAATGGCTGAATCCACCACTACAATAGCATGATCATTCAGCCAGCCTTCGCCAGTAAATATCCGGGATGCGGTATAGATTGAACGATTACTCATTACCCAACAACAAACCTGTAACCTATTCCTTTAATAGTGATGATCTCCAGCTTTGGATCTTCTTTCAGATAACTCCGTAGCTTGGTAATATATACATCCAGATTGCGGGAATTGAAGAATGAATCATTTCCCCAGAGGAGATTCAGGATATCCTTGCGATCAATTATTTTTTCTTTGTTCTCATAGAGCAATTTCAATAACTCACTTTCCCGGTATGACAGTTTGCGGTCCTCTTTTCCATTATTCAACACCTGGCGATTTACCTGGAAATTATATCGTCCCATAGATACACTATCGCCCTTTATACGTTCCGGGGCTTCCGATTTATTGCGCAGGAGGTTTTCAATTCTGACAATCAATTCCTCCATGCTGAATGGTTTCCGAATATAGTCATTGCCCCCGATGGTAAATCCTTTCACCACATCCTCTGTTTGCACTTTGGCAGTTAAGAAGATGATCGGTACTTCTTCATTCATCTCCCTGATCTCATCTGCAATAGCAAACCCATCCTTATTAGGAAGCATGATATCCAAAATGCAGATATCAGGATTTGTTTTCTGAAAAAGTTCAGTGGCTTTGGCGCCATCGCTTTCCATGGCTACCTCGTATCCACGGCTTTCCAGTGTTTCCCGGACAATCTTTCCAAGAAACAGTTCATCTTCTATATATAAAAGCTTAGTGGCCAAGTCGGAATCCCTTTTTTATGCTCTTTTGTCCGTCAAATTTAACGATTGGAGCTTCTTTATAAGGAATATTTACAGTGAAAGTACGTCCTTTTCCCACTTCGCTATCAACAGTTATATATCCCTGAGGGCGGAAAGCTATTTCAGACACATAGCTCAGACCCAGCCCGTAGCCTTTAATGTTATGTTGGTCACCCATTGGAACACGGAAGAATTTCTCAAATACTTTTCCCTTATATTCCGGCGGAATGCCAATGCCATTGTCTTTTACACTCAGGGAAATATGATTTTCATGAGAGTGAATATTCACGTCAATCACTGGGTTTTCCTGACTATACTTTAATGCATTATCCAACAGATTATAGATCACACTGGTTATATGGAGCTTGTCTGCTTCAAGCGAATAATTATCCCCTTCAGCATGCAGGCTCACAATAGCCCTGTACTTTTCAAATTGCAGTTTCATGCTGTTCATGATCTCCCCGGCAAGTTGTTTCAGGTCAAATATTTCTTTTTTTAGCTCTATGGCCTTGTTCTCAAAAACGGAGAGCTTGAGCACTTTATCTACCAGCAGATTCAGTCTTTGCAATTCATTCTGGGATATATCCAGGTATTCTCTTGTGCGTTGAGGATCATCCAGTGCATTGAAATTTTTGAGTGCCTCGATAGCAACACCCACAGTAGCAATAGGTGTTTTCAACTCATGCGTAATATTGCTGATAAATTCATTTTTAAGAACAGAAAGTCTGTGTTGTTTGATCATATTCCGATACAACATCACAAATGCAGCAATGGTAACTCCCAGCAATAACAGCGAAAAGAGAATTGGTAATTTCAATTTACCAAACATATACCCAAGGGTATTCTGCAAGGAAAAAGTATAGGTAGTGGGTCTTGTTAACCCAATAGTAACCGCATTAGGCTGATCCGCAGAGGAGCTATCTAACCTGCCAACCTTAAAATCGATATTGAGATTTTCATCCTGCAGCCGCTTTCCGTAGGCATCTGTTACTTCCTTTATTGTCACTGAGTCATCTACAGCAAGGGAATCAACTCTATACAGAAATTTTACAACAGCGCTGTCTGAAGCAGGATGAAACTCTGATCCCGGAGGACGTTCAAATGACACATCCCCGCTACCATAACCAATTACCGGAAGATCTTTTGCAACAGAGTCTCTAACAAAACTCCTGGCACTCCTGGCCTTTCTTTTTATTATATTCTGAAATGAATCCTTATTGACATAATTAATAGTAATTGTATTATTGCCCCTAATACTATCAGTCTCAACATTTATTCTTTTAATCATAGAAACATCCAGAATACTGTCAAGATTTACAGAATGATCCATTGAGCGGATAGTAACGCCTCCGCCATGATGGAATGTATCACTCATTGGACCTCTTCCCTGTCCCCTCACAGTTACCATGGGAAAGTCTAACATGATTTTACCCATTGAATCACGAAGTCGTTCCTGCACCAGGTTCATAAGGGTGATAGTGGGTTCTGCTTTTGTTGATAAAACTAACCTCGGAGGACGAGGATATTTCCTGTCTGGCCTTGGCCTGCCAAGCGCCACATTGGTAACACTTGACGAATCTCTAATTATCAACCTGTCCAGTTTCAACTTGGAGGATTGCAGCTTAAGAATCGTTTGCCGGAATGCTGCATTGGTTTTAATGTCAAGGTTTTGCTTTTCCCTGTCGTAGTTATTCTTTAACCAATAGCCCTGAAAGCCAGTGATAGCAAGGATGGCCAGCACCATGGCAATCACTGGCCATCGTACACCGGTCATATTTTTTGAACTATGCTGGGAAGAGGCTGGCATAAGTAGACAAATGTACTCCATTACACCCGTCAATTCCTGGCCTATTAACCTTTATTAACCTTAATGAAAGGTGGTTTAACTTATCCGGAAAGCATTGATTTTTAGCTTTGAACAAAACATAAAACATGAAAAAAATATTGACTGCCAGCCTTGCCCTTTTTGCCGCTTCTGTAGCCTATAGCCAACAGAAAGAGGGTAAGGTGCTGTATGAACGAACAACCCAGATGCAGATAAATTTTCAGGGAGGCAATGAAGAAATGCAACGCATGATTCCC
>CAMLGP010000605.1 GCA_946479535.1 uncultured Bacteroidota bacterium | reverse complement strand
ATTTTTCTCTTGCATAACCGGTCTGCGGCTGGCGTTTTCTATGTAAAGCGGGTGTAGCAGACCGATTTATGTTAATGGACAGTAAAGATTTAATGTATGCTTCACACTTTTGTTCGTTATTGACCGAACCGTGAATAGAGAGAACTGAACCGTTTATAATTAAGCTTTAAAAAAACAATTGCTTTAGTCCCAGCTGCTGAATAATGAATAATTGTGCGTGAAGGATTTTTAATATAAGAAGAAAGCCAAAGGGGAAGAATTTCGAAATTTCCCAATTCCAAAATTTCGAAATTCTTGCCCTGGCTTTTCCCCTTTTTTCTTAAAGCGGATTCTGTACTGCTGACGAATTTGCATTGAGCTCATCGGTTGGCAGTAACCATTCCCATCTTTTGTCTCCCGCCGGCACCTGCAGGGTAACTGCAATGGAGGCATTGTGATTGGCGCCGGTTCTGTCCAATGCACTATTAGTCCTTTTCAGGTCAGTAAAGCGGAAGCCTTCTCCCCACAATTCAATCCTGCGCTGTGTCAGGATCTCATTGATAAGGTCGGCACCTGTATTGGTAGAGAGCACATAGTTCGGGTCCCTTTTGTTAGCCAGTGTAAAGAGTACTGCTGCCGCAGCGGCATCCTGATTCATCCTGGCTTTTGCTTCGGCTTCTATCAGGTACATTTCAGCTGCCCGCATATATACTATATCACCTACACTGAAATTGACGTCCTTCACTCTGAACTTATTGCTTGTATAGGGGAATTTGGTTCCATTGGCAGGAGGTGTAACACCTGCGGGATCCCACAACTGCTTGCGCACATCGGTTGGTTTAATAGCTGCATACAGGTTGGAGTTGATAGAACGTGGGTTAGTACGTGTTGCACCTGCACTGAAATTGGATGACATAAATGCAAAGAAGGAATAAAAGAAGGTTCCCTGATCATTCGGGATAATGCTACCCCACATCCATTCGGAATTACTGGCATCATTGAAACCTGAGAGGTAGGCAGCATTATCCATTAAGGCAAATCCGGTTCTGGCCTCGGCAGCCAGCGTTGCGGCTGATGCCCAGTTTTGCTGAACCAGCGCCACTCTTGCCTTAATACCCTTGGCAACGTTTACATTAAAATGTGATTTGTAGGTACGGTTATAGCCGGTTAGATTGGTGATGGCATCATCAAGGTCTTTGTTGATTTGGGTGTAAACATCTTCAACAGATGCACGTGGCAATCCTGCAGTTGAGTTTTCCAGCATAAGAGGTATTCCCAACTGGGTATTGGGTTTGGCACCCGCATCGTACCTCTTTGCAAATAATTGTACCAGCATAAAGTGGCACCACGCACGGTAGCATAAGGCTTCTCCTTTGATCTGTCTTTTATCTGCATCCGGCCCTGTTGCGTTATCAATATTATTGATGAGCAAATTGGCATTGGATATAAGACGGTAATAAAGGAAGTAACCGAAATATAAATCCAGGTTATCCGCGTTTCGGTGGGCATCCCAACGATAGATGGCCTGATAAAAAGTAGTACTGGATGTGGAATTGTTAAGAAGGTCTTCTCCCAGGTTATCGATCATGATATTCATTGATCCCTGGCCAGCCTGGCTCTGCTGAAAATATTGTCTCCAGATGATCCGGTGAATACCATTGAGTGCTATCTGGGCATTGGCTGTTGTATTCAAAATGGTTTGTTCCGTTACCTGGTCAGTAGGTGCTGTATCCAGGTAAGATTTTTTACAGGAAACAGTTCCCAGTATAACTGTAGCCGCAAGTATATATATGATTCGCATTTTTTTCATGTTAATTCAATTTTTTAGAGTGTCATGTTAATTCCTGCTGTAATGTTTCTGGATGGCACATAGGTGTTGGAAGTAACCCCGGTAAAATTCTGAAGGGGATTAAGACCCTGGCGCTTTGTAAACATGTAAAGGTTTTCTCCCGTAACATAGAAGCGCACATTTTGCAGGTGAGCTTTTGATGCTACTGATGCTGGCAGATTATAGGAGAAGGTGATATTCTGGATGGTCAGATAAGATGCATCAACCAGCCACCTGTCAGATACCGCATTGAATTGGGAATTTCTTCCGGCATCCAGTCGCGGCACATCTGTTACATCACCGGCCTGCTTCCATCGTTTTGAAACATCTTTATGCAGTGCATATCCATAAGATGAATTCATCAATTGTGCGTAAGTATCATCATATACTTTACCGCCTACCTGGTAATTCAGCTGGAATGACAAACCGAATCCCTTATAATTGAAGGAACTGATGAATGCTCCAAAGAAATCAGGAATAGCGGTACCTGCATAATGTAACAGCGCATTGTTCTGATCCGTTGTAACAGTGTCTCCTTTTGCCAGCACTTTGGTAGTTGCAGGCATCCATGCCTTTGCTCTATAAAGGGCAGAACCGTCAATAGGATCAACGCCGTAATAATCACGAACCCAGAAATCATAGCGTGAATGGCCCACTTCCCATTTCTGCGTTGAAGTGGCTGTACTCGGAATTTCTTTTGCGGGAAGTTTGGTGATCTTGTTGCTGAATGTAGTCCAGTTGGCTGTAACAGTCCAGGAAAAATCGCGCTTGCGAATCACTTCCCCTGTGAGGCTGATTTCAACTCCCCTGTTGTACATGGTTCCAATATTTTGGGGAAAAGAAAGGCCTCCTGAAGAAAGCGGAGGGGGTACACGGAACAAAAGATTACTGCTGCGGCGGTCAAAGAATTCAAGCTGTCCATTAATCCGGCTTTTAAATAAGCCAAATTCTACAGCAATATCAAATTGCTTATTTACTTCCCAGCCAAGATCTGGATTACCTGCCACGGTAGATTGCGCAGCGCCAGGTTCTGAATTATTATTATTCCCCAGGTCATAGAAACTCTGATAGGCATAATAGATGCTCAGGTTATTATCATCCAGGAGATCATCATTACCAACAAGA
>CAMLGP010000604.1 GCA_946479535.1 uncultured Bacteroidota bacterium | reverse complement strand
GAGGGATGGATACCTGTCCGCCATTGGAATTATTTACCTGGATATTAAAACTGCTACTGTTACCTATGGAGCGGGAGATGAGATTGCTTTTAACGATCAGTTGAAAACCATCCAGTGGCTGAACTCCGGGAGTAAAACTTCTGGTTACAACATGACCGGGAGTATTGGAAAATTCTTCCCCATACCATTCACGTCCGCTGGATAAAAAGTTCACTGAGTCCAGTTCATGAAAATACCGGCCCATGGAACTGCCGGTACTATAAGGAGCTGTACCGGTGCCTGGTTTATCTGGCACTCTTGATCCTGTTCCTCCAACGGAAAGAAAATAAAAGGAACGATTGGTATATAAGTTCTTCTGGTGACTGAATTGGTTATTCGCGGAATCTTTGATCCACCGGTCAGGTCCCTCTGCATAGAACAGGATATAATCATTTCCATTAATGATTCCATCGCCTCCATCCACTACCTGTATTGAATTTTCTGTGAGGTCATCATACCAGGGCCCGTTATTTGCTTCAGATAGCATGCCACCACCATTTCCAAAAAGGCGGATGGAGTTGGAAGACAGATTGGAGGTATTAATACCCAATGAGGACAAAAAGGGAATATCCATGCGGTAAATGCCGGCCTGTTCAACCGCTATCTTATACCAGGTACCGGAAGCAAGTACTGACGATGGTTTGTAGCTCCGCTGAGCTGAAAGTGGATAACAGGAAAAGATTATTGGGGATAGAAAAAATAAATAAGGTAAGATCCGGGACACAGAGGACCGCAGGGACTCCGAGAGCCCCAGAGAACGTTGTGGTCCTCTAGTGCTCTGCAGTGCTCTGTGGCCATAAAGGCCATATTTACCGCCTCCGGCTCCCTCCTTTCCTGATTTTCTCACAAGCAAATAATTAAAGAAAACTATCCGGTAAATTTCCAAAATTCCTCCCGCCAACGGCGGAACAGTTTCCAAAATCAGCTTTCATCGTAATATAACTACCAAATTCTCTGAAAATTCCCTATCGTATTATCGTATATGTGCCTAAAGACTTATAAATGAATGTGTTTATATTTGTGTTTACGCCAGGGAAAATCATGCGCTCAATGCAATAATATGACTTCAACCAGCGTTAAATTTATTCCAATTCATAGGTTTATGAAAAAAATAATGAGAGTGAAAAACTTAATAATCCTTTTATCCTGTGTGGCGCTGTTCGCTTCCTGTAAGAACGGTGGTCTTTTTAAGAAGAAGTCCGCCCAATCGGAAGTAACCGGTTGGAACTACAACGATAAAAAAATGGGTGGCTACCAGGTAGCTAAAACCAAAGAGCAGGGCCTCGGACCCGGTCTCGTGTTTGTTCAGGGTGGTACATTTACCATGGGCCAAACTGAAGAAGACGTAATGGGTACCTGGGATAATATCCCCCGCCGTGTATCTGTTCCTTCCTTCTATATTGACCGCACAGAGGTGGCCAACGTTCACTATCGTGAATACCTGTACTGGCTGACCAGGGTTTTTGACCCATCAGATCCGGTTAACGTTCCGATCATTGAAGGTGCCATGCCTGATACTCTCGTTTGGAGAAGTGAATTGAGCTATAACGAGCCGCTCGTTGAGTTCTACTTCCGTCACCCCGGTTTTAATGATTATCCTGTGGTAGGTGTTACCTGGAGACAGGCAACAGATTTCTGCCTTTGGAGATCTGACCGTGTTAACGAAGGTATACTTCTGAAAAAAGGATATATCAATCAGCAAGGTTTGCAGGGACAGCAGGGTAGCAACAACTTTACTACCAAGTCTTACCTGCTTGACTTATATCAGACAGCTCCTGGT
This sequence comes from uncultured Bacteroidota bacterium, assembly GCA_946479535.1. The sequence goes on along the minus strand of CAMLGP010000604.1, from coordinate 1,117 downwards.
AAAACAGCTACCTCTAAAAAGAATCCGTTGAAGACTGCACAAGGCCAGCCCCGTACAAAGGTTTCAATGGAAGATGGTCTGCTGTTGCCTGATTACCGTCTGCCTTTTGAAGCAGAATGGGAATATGCAGCTTATGGTTTGATCAATCAGAACCCACGTCCCTCTACTAAAGAAGGAAAACGTGGTGAGGAGTTACAATCTAACAAACAGATCTATCCCTGGTCACAGAACGTGAACGGTCTGCGTGACACACGTCATGGCAGCTGGCAGGGTCAGTTCCTCGCCAACTTCAAACGTGGTAATGGTGATAACGCGGGTGTTGCCGGTGGTCTGAATGACCGTGCCTTCTACACTGCTGAAGTAAAATCTTTCTATCCCAATGGTTTCGGTATCTACAATATGGCAGGTAACGTAAGCGAGTGGGTACAGGACGTATACAGGCCCATGTCTTCTCTTGACTATGATGATATGCCTGCTCCTTTCCGTGGTAACAAATACATGAAACTGTATAAGAATGCGGATGGTGAAGCTGAGATCAATGATACCACTGGCCGTGTAAGAATGACAGCGGTAACAGATGCAGAAAGCAAAAATCGCAGAAACTATCAGCGTGGTAACGTGATCAACTTCCTGGATGGTGATACCTTGTCACAGGCAAGTTATGGTTATGGAACAACTACACTGGTTAGTGATAAATCAAGAGTGTATAAGGGTGGTAGCTGGAATGATCGCGCTTACTGGCTTTCTCCTGGTACACGTCGTTTCCTGGAAGAAGATCAGGCATTGAGCACGCTCGGTTTCCGTTGTGCAATGGACCGTATGGGTAGCCCTGAAGGAAACAAAAGGAAGACAGGACAGTTCTTCCCAACAAAAAGGCAAAAACGCTAGTTCTTTTCATAAAACTCCTAACCCTCGCAGAAATGCGGGGGTTTTTTATTTGAACAAGTGAGATTGGCGAGTAGCCAGGAGCAGTTGCGCCATGGTTCGTGTCTCATGCGCCATGGTTCGTGTCTGATGCGCCGTGGTTCGTGTCTGATGCGCCGTGGTTCGTGTCTCACCAACCACACTGCGATGGCGTGAACCTTCCCCCGCCATGGTTCGTGTCTCACCAACCATA
>CAMLGP010000603.1 GCA_946479535.1 uncultured Bacteroidota bacterium | reverse complement strand
AGCATCTGTTGAACCAGTTGCAACAGCATTGAATAATACAACCAAAAAACTGGTGGATGATCTGGATATCGTAATCAAAAAAGGAGCTACCACTTATTATCCCTGGACGCTCTCTCCTACTGTTCCTTCAGCAGATGCAGTTAGGGGCATCAATTCACTGGATAATGTTGAAAAAATAGAATTACCGGATGTGGTTCCTGGTGATACATACACTATAGAAATTTCTCACAAAGGAACGCTGGAAAGAGGTTCACAGGCTTATTCCCTTATTGTAAGTGGTGTTGGTGGTGTAGCATATTGTGCATCAAACCCAACCAGCAATGGCGGTTCCAAAATAGATAGCGTTTCATTTGCCACAACACAAAAGAAAAATATCGCAGGGTGCACTACTTATAACAATTACACACCACTGGCCCCCGGCGCCGTAGAACCTGGGCAGACCATTCCATTCTTTGCGAGGCTGAGAAGTTGTGATGTGGGAGCAGATAAGATTGTGAAAGTATTTATTGATGGTAATTATGATGGCGACTTTACAGATGCGGGAGAAGCGGTGGCTACAAGTACTGTGATCAATGGAGATGGGGATTTTACTGCGCCTATTACAATACCTGCCGGACTTGTTCCCGGCAAATTTGCAATTCTCCGGGTTGTTATGGTAGAAACAAATAATGCTGCCAGTGTAACGCCATGTGGTACTTATACAAAGGGAGAAACACAGGATTACCGGATAGCAGTTACCAATCCTTCTACAGATGTGGGCATTACTGATCTGATCTCTCCTGATCCATCAGACTGCGGACTGACTTCCCAGTATGTAACAGTAAGAATTGCCAATTTTGGCAACAGTGCAAAGACAGGTATTCCAGTTTCTGTAGTGATAAAAAATGGCGCAACAACAGTTGCCACGCTTACAGGAACGTTCCCCGCTACCATACAGCCGGGAGAATGGGTTGATTATACTTTGCAGACTCCGTTTACCACGGTAGCCGGAACAACATATACAATCACGAGCAGCACAACGCTGGGCACTGACCAGGTGGCAAATAATAATTCAATCACATCAACTGTAACTATCCGGGCAAATGAGGCTAATCCAACTGGTACAGCAACTTTTTGTTCAACCAGTGCAACTACTTCCTTACAGGCTACATCGGTTACAGGTTCTGAAATATTTACCTGGTATACTTCCAATACTGCTACTGTACCAGTAGCTACTGGTAACAATACTACCACTACTTCTACTGCAAATCCGATTTACCTGGCAAAGAATGATGTGGGCCTGCATCTGGGACCTGCAAACAAACAGGCCTTTACAACTGGTGGTTATCTTCAACTGGGAGTGGATACTGCAGATACACAAATAAGAGCGATCTTCAAGACCACTGGTCCCGTAACGCTACAAACTGCAAGAATGTATGTAGGCACGCCAGGACTTCTTTATTTCAGATTGGTACAGCTGACCTCCGATTTCAATTATACAACTGGTGCTGCCTCAGGATTTTACTATAGTGATCATTTTGTGGATGGCTATGCATCAGCACCAACGCCTCCCGCATTATCACCGGCCACTTCAAATGATCCACTTGATCAGGGTAATATTTATTACCTCGGTATGAATATTCCATCTGCTGGCACCTGGGGAATTATTGTTGAATCAACTGGAACAGCTTCCTTATATAGAAACAGAGATATTACCTCAGGCAATTATCCATATGTTGTTCCAGGAATAATTACCCTGGAAGGAAATGGGGCAGTTAACGGAACAGATCCGAATTATAATAAGGGCTTCTATTATTTCTGGTATGATATGGCGCTCAAACTGAACAGTTGTCCTTCAGCCCGTGTAGCAATAGTACCAACATCACCGGCTGTGCCAACCATCAGCGTGGCAGGAAATGTGTTAACGAGTTCCTCTGTCACCGGCAACCAGTGGTATAAAGATGGAGTATTGGTGCCAGGTGAGATAGCTCAAACATATACAGCCACAGAAAATGGCAATTATACAGTTAGTGTTACTACAGGTGCATGTACGCTCACTTCTACTGCAGTCAATTTTACACTCACTGCTGTGTCAAATGTTGATCCTAACCAGATAGGATTGGTAGTAACTCCAATCCCTGCTAAAGGCAGATTCAAAATACAGCTGGAGACCAGGACAAAAGCAGACCTGGATATTTCACTGATCAGCACCAATGGCCAACAGGTATATCATAAATCAGTTACCGGATTTATTGGTCAGTATTCAGATTTCGTAGAACCAGGAAAGATTGCAGGTGGAGTATATTATCTGCGTGTAGTGCATGACAACAAAATGTATATCCGGAGAGTAGTTATTGTTGAATAAATACAATTCAAAATTAATGAACGGTATTCCGGATTTTCCGGCATGCCGTTTCTTCTTTTAGAAAGGTGCATTATTTCTGCAGTACAATTTGACCTACGTCCATCGGCTGATTAGCCTTCACATCCAGGTCAAGCACCAGGTCTTTGTAAGGTGCTTTGGCGTCCACCACCAGTTTATACGCACCTGATTTTACGGTAATGGAAAAGGCCCCTGTGTTTAGAATTGTTGCCCGGGCTGAGTCCTTAGCGCTTATTGCCCAGATAGATTCCGTTCCATTTGCCGGAAGCACACTACCCGATATCACGGTTTGGGGGCTTTCAATCAGGAAGAATAAACTCACAGAGAGGACCGCTGGCGCGATATACTTCATAATCTTTTTCATAATTCCAGCTTTAATAGTAATAAATGGAAATGGAAAGAGCGGCGGCAGGGTTTAAAATCCAATTACTATGCCAATGGAACCTTTAAAAAAACATTTGTGTATATCAACAACTTATGTAACTTGGAAGGTTAAAATATCGTCTAAAAATTAACTGTAATGGCTGTTCAACCATGGCGCACCGGCAAGATCATCCGGATTGAGAATGAAACATACAA
>CAMLGP010000602.1 GCA_946479535.1 uncultured Bacteroidota bacterium | reverse complement strand
AGAAAAAAGATATTCCCGTACAGCTTTATTAGATGGACTGTTTAAAAAAGCATCTGTACTGATATAAGCCATGATGCCACCTTCAGCAAGTTTATCCAAGCCTTTTGCAAAAAAGTAATTGTGTATTTTGCCTGATATAGCCGGGTCAGGAAAATCAGCATCATGTACCGGGAAATTTCCAAAGGGAATATTACTGACAACCAAATCATATTTACTATTCTCCCTTTCCGGCGTTTCTTCAAAACCACTGATATGTGTAGTTGATTGAACAGGAAATGCGCTGCATATCGCCTGTAATACTTTACCGGTCAATACATCTTTTTCAACTGCTGTTATTTTTTGTAACTCATGAAACGCTGAAACGGCTTTGCTTATAAAAATGCCTGCACCGGCGCTGGGTTCATATAAACTTTTAACTGAAATATTTTGTTCCTGTAACACCTTATATAAAACTTGCGGAACAACAGGCGGTGTATAAAATGCTGTAAGTACGCTATTCTTCAGGGACTGAATTACCTGTTTATATTCTGCATCAGTGAATTTGTCTTTTAATAATGCATGTAGCTCTTGTACACTTTTGTGTAACCGGAGATCTTCTTTTGTCGCTCCCTGTGTTATCCATTCTTCTTTTGATCCGGCTGGATAAAGTATAGCTTTAATTCCCCCAAAACCGCTATAGTGCTGTAACTGCAGCAATTGATCTGCAGATGGAGTGTCGCCATCCAGTGCAATGCGTATTGCCGCAATATTATCGTTCAGTTTATGTAAAGGATTATATGCCATACACACTATTCATTACTCACCATTCACTTTAAAATATTCATGCACTGCTCCTGTTAGTGCATAGCGCAGGTACCGGTCATTTTCATTTTCTTCAGAGAAATCCAGTTCATGAAAAACAGGATCGCAAACAGTGATCAGGTTGATGATTTCTGTTTGAAGTATGCCTGCATGATTAAACCTTTCAAATTCATTTGGAAATTCATCATCCAGTAATGCTTTGAGATAATTATACCGGGAGGGACTTAGTTGCCTCGTCATTTCCTCCATACAGTGTTCTTCGATAACCGATGAGGGTTTTTTATCGTCGAGCAGTTGATTGATGAGACCGTTAGTGGAAGCCACGTTCTCATGCAGGTATTCCATTACTCTGTTTTCCTCTTCCAGCATCAGCAACAGATCAGGATTATTATCCCGTATATAATCATGTAACTTCTTTATCAGTTTCTCTTGCATACAGGCTGTTTAGTAATGATTAGTATACATTGATTATCTTTTGAGAATACCGTTCAGTAGCTGACCAGAGTATCAATTGATATACACCAGGAGGAAGTCCCGATATATCAACTTGCCTGTTGATGTCGCCACCACCACTATGAATGATTAACTGTTGTTTTATTTGCTGCCCCTGCAAGTTGATGATGGAAAAAACATAGCGGCCTTGCTCGGCATTGGTCAGTCGGAATGTAAACTCGCCGTTGGTTACAGGATTGGGGGTAGCACTAAAAAGCTGTGGTTTATTTGTTTTCGTAAGATTGATAATTGTACTATAAAGAAGGCCACCACTTGTTTCGATTGCTTTGATCCGGTAAAAATTCCGGTAATCCGGCTGGACTGATATAAAAGTATAATCAGCCCTGCCACCATTATTTCTGCTCGGTAAAACAGTTCCTATAGATTGGAAGCTTATTCCATCAGCAGATCGCTCAACTTCATATTGCAGAATGTCTGACTCAGTTAAATTGGACCAGGAGATAGTAACCTTATCTGACGCATTAATTTCTCCTTTTACGTTGGCGAACCTTACAGGGAGTACTGTTAATAGGGAGGAATCCTGTTGCAGGACACCCCTTATTACTAATTGCTGTGTACTACCGGCACAGGCAAAAGAATACCAGTTATAAGGAGCAGTTGCCGGAACAGGCCAACTGAAATTTGCATTCCCTGGCGAGAAAGCATAAGGATGAGGCCATATATAGTAAGGAAGGCAAACATTGGGTGCAGGAAAAGCCTCAAAGGGGTTACCCGTTCCATAATCAATATCCCAATAGGAAACAGTGATAAAACCGCAATCGAGTTCATGACCGTTGACAATATAATGTGTAGACTCATTCGGGTCGCAATCAATATAATTGGTGTAATAAGAATTATAATAGTCAACAGCTTTCGGGTCAGGCCATGCATACCCTGAATAATTATTGCCACTTGAATCGAGTACTCCCCCCATAAAACTCCCATATTGTAAACCAACCTTATAAACCCAGATATCATAATTGGATAATGATACAGGTATATATTGCCCCGTAGCAGTGACTTCAAAAAAGGAAAGGATCAAACGGTTTTCCCGTTTCGTCGGATTAGGAGCATCATCAACAAGCTGTGTGGCTGTATATCTGGCTTTTACACCAATGTATTGTGAAAAACAACTGAAGGAAATAAATAATAATAGGGTAAAAATTAAAGTTTTCATGAGTCTTGATTTTTATTATTAAAAATTGTTTTGATTCAGTTCTTCTTTAGGTAAATCAGATGGTGGTTTTATACTCCGAAGAAAGATCTGATTACTGTCGCTACTACAACCAGGAAAACACAGGAACCAAACCGTGCTGCTGCGACCTTACCGGTATCAGGATCGCCGCTGTTCCATTTACTATACACTTTTACTGCGCCAATCAAACCCAGTACAGCACCAACAGCATACATAAGGTTGGTGCCTGCGGCGAAATAGCTTCTCACTTTTGTATTGGCCTCATTGATACCGGCATTACCATCCTGTGCATACAGTATGGCACTTACTAACAAAAGGGCAATCGTTACAAAAATTCGGTTCAGGTGAGTAGTAGATTTCATATTGTCTTCTTAATTTATAATTATAGTATGCTCCATGCACTTTCAATCATCACTTACCAACCCATACCCGTTGCAGGTCTTCCTCGTCTAAGTGCATGGAG
>CAMLGP010000601.1 GCA_946479535.1 uncultured Bacteroidota bacterium | reverse complement strand
TCAATCCCTGGAAACAGCAGTAAGAAAGCCAGATATAGAATCAAGAAGTAAAATGCTGATTGCCTCATTGATGGGAGCGGTTGCATTTCAAAAAGGATTAGGCGTGGTTCACTCCCTTGCGCACCCGCTCTCTTCCTTATTGGATACTCATCATGGATTAGCCAATGCTGTAAATATCCCTTATGGTATGGAATTCAACATTGCAGGCTGCGAAGGGAAGTTTAAACGCATTGCGAGAACACTTGAAATAAAGGAAGAAACAGGAAAAGCCGTTGTTGATTATTTATTTACACTGAACTCAAAGATCAATATACCCAACCGTTTGCGGGAAATTGGCGTTAAGCAGGAACATGTAGAAACACTGGCTGATCTCGCCTTTGCCGATTTTGCACATCCCAACAATCCCAAACCTGTTAGGCGGGAGGATTTCAGGCAATTGTATAGCACGGCTCTCTGATTGGTTAAATTGCAGTACAAATGAAGATTGGACTCACACATACGGAAAATCCAGAGAAACATCAGTTTTATGTAGACTGGCTGAAAGCCAATGAGGATATTGAAATTGTCAAACTCTCAGCAGAAGACAGGAATCTGGATGAGCTGAATAGTTGCGATGGCCTGGTATTGAGTGGCGGAATTGATATTCATCCACGATTTTATGGAAACAGCATAGCAGATTATACCGGTGCTCCAGAAACATTTAATGAAGCCCGTGATGAATTTGAAATGGCAGCTTTTCAATTGGCCCAGGAAAATAAACTACCTGTCCTGGGTATCTGCAGGGGAATGCAATTAATCAATGTTATTTACAAAGGCTCCATGTTGCAGGATCTGGATTCTAGGTTAAAACCTGTACATATTGGCAATCCTGATAAATCACATGACGTTAAAATAAAACAGGGAACTGTTTTATCCGGTATTATAAAAAATGAAACTGCATCCATAAATAGTGCCCATCACCAGGCAATAGAAAAATTGGGGAATGGTCTTGTGGTCAATGCAGTTTCCGCTGATGGAGTAATAGAAGGTATTGAGCGAATACAGACTGATGGCAAACCTTTTCTTCTTGCCATCCAATGGCATCCGGAAAGAATGTTCCATTTCGGTCTGGAGAATTCAGCAGGCTCTGCCGCTATCAGACAACGATTTATAGAGGAGGTTAAAAAATCAACCAATGAGAATCATTAATCCAGCCACGGAAGAAGTGATCGGTGAGATCCATGAAGATACAGGGCAAACTCTCGATAAGAAATTCCAGTCGCTCAGGGCAGCTCAACCTGCATGGCAACAGGTTGCATTAAAACAACGTGTCCAGATCCTCAAAAAATTTGGCTCCCTGCTGGAAGAAAAAAAAGAATTGCTGGCTTCCATGCTTACCTCGGAAGTTGGTAAACCGCTTCAGCAGTCCCGAAATGAATTGGGTGGTGCCCAGGCAAGAATAAAATGGCTTACAGACAATGCTGTTAAATTTCTTTCAGATGAAATTATGACGGATGAGGCAGGCATGCAGGAAAAGATATCCTATGAACCCCTGGGTGTTATCTGCAATATTTCTGCATGGAATTATCCTTACCTGGTTGGAGTAAATGTATTTGTACCAGCACTCCTGGCAGGCAATACAGTACTCTATAAACCCTCTGAATATGCTACACTCACAGGAATGGAGATTGCCAAACTTTTAGAAGAAGCAGGAGTACCTAAAAATGTATTCGAATTGGGCCTGGGTGGAAAATATACGGGAGAGTTATTATTGCAACTCCCCTTTGATGGGTATTTCTTTACAGGTTCTTATAATACCGGTAAATACATATATGGCAAGGTTGCTCCCAAAATGGTACCCTGCCAGTGTGAGCTGGGGGGTAAGGATCCATTATATGTTGCCGATGATATTAAGGATATAAAGGCAGTGGCTGCCGGTACAGCTGACGGAGCATTTTATAATAATGGGCAAAGTTGCTGTGCTGTTGAAAGGATATACGTTCACGAAAATGTGTATGACAAATACATCGATGAGTTTGTAAAAGAAGTGAAATCTTGGAAGTCTGGCCCACCTACTGAAGAGGGAGTATACATTGGTCCTGTCAGTCGCAAGGAACAATTATATGTTTTGGAAAACCAGGTAGAAGATGCTACCAGCAAAGGCGCCAAATTGCTGACAGGTGGTAAAAAGACCAATAAGAATGGATTCTACTTTGAACCCACAGTACTGGTCAATGTAAATCATTCCATGCAGGTCATGAAAGATGAATCATTTGGCCCAGTGATCGGAATAATGAAAGTAAGGAATGACCAGGAGGCCATTCAGATGATGCAGGACACCGAATATGGTCTTACAGCTTCAGTTTATAGTTCAGATAAAAAAAGAGCGGAAACCATCTTGCAACAGATTGATGCCGGTACAGGTTACTGGAATTGTTGCGACAGAGTAAGCGCAGCTCTCCCCTGGAGCGGGCGTAAACATTCCGGATTTGGTGTTACACTATCCCATGCTGGATTAAGAGCGTTCGTTAAACCAAAGGCTTATCATTTGAGAGGGTAATAATTACCATGAAGATCATTACCTGGAATTGCAATATGGCCTTTCGAAAAAAGGCCGAACTGATCCTGTCTCACAATCCGGATATTATTATAATACCGGAATGTGAAGAACCGGAGAAAATACTGCAATATCCAATCAGTCAAAAACCTACCAGCTACCTCTGGTTTGGAAATAATAAGCATAAGGGCCTTGGCATTTTTTCTTACAACGGATATACACTCAAACGGCGCAGAAACCACAATCCCGAGTTTAGGACCATTGTTCCAATCTCAGTTACCAGGGATGACCAACGATTTACTCTTTATGCCATCTGGGCCTATAATCCCGATGATCCGGATGGACAATACATAACACAGATATGGAAAGCAATTCATTACTATAGAAAATACCTGAAAAAAACGGGCACTATACTGGCAGGCGATTTTA
>CAMLGP010000600.1 GCA_946479535.1 uncultured Bacteroidota bacterium | reverse complement strand
AATATGCAGAAAATCCAGATCAGCAATAAAAATTATCTGATAATAGGCATTGTACTGGTGATTGTATTTATAAAACTGCTGGTCCTTTCTGCCTGGCTACGGGCAAGGCTGAAACAGAAAGCAAAGTTTCAGCGAGAGATCATGAAACAGCAGGAACTTGCCACAAAAGCGGTCCTGGCTGCCGAAGAAAAGGAAAGACAGCGGATTGCCCGGGACCTGCATGACGGGGTTGGGCAAATGATGAGTGTAGCCAAAATGAATTTATCCGCTTTTGAGTCGGATTTTCAATTCCTTGATAGGGATCAACAGGAATCTTTTGAAAAGATCATTAACCTTGTAGATGAAAGCTGCAAGGAAGTGCGGAGTGTATCCCACAATATGATGCCCAATGCACTTTTGAAAAACAGCCTCTCAATTGCGATCAAAGACTTTGTAGACAAGATTGAAAAAAGTTCATTAAAAGTTAGAGTTTACACCGAAGGATTGGACGACCGGATGGACTCAAACCTGGAGATTATACTTTACCGCGTTATCCAGGAATGTGTGAACAATGTGATCAAACATGCCGAAGCCAGCCGTCTAGATATCTCGGTATTAAAAGATAATGAGGGGATTAGCGCCACAATTGAAGATAATGGCAAGGGATTTGACATAGGCGATAAAGACAAGTTTGAAGGTATTGGCCTTAAAAATATCATTACCCGGATTGAATACCTGAAAGGTATGGTGGATTTTGACTCCTCCCCCGGCAGAGGCACGCTTATTGCCCTTAATGTTCCACTGGAACAGGCTAACTGACCTGACTAACACCTGCTGTATTGGTTCTCTACCCGTTTCACTATTGAAGCGGTTGACTCACGTTTGGTTAGAAACCGGATGCATCCGGATTGATAACTCTAAGAACAATTTGCAGGTTATGAAACATGAAAAAATAACATTGGCCCTCGTAGATGACCACCGGATCGTAATTGATGGGCTGATCTCAATGCTAAAAGGACACGAATCATTCCAGTTTGCCTTCGCTACTACAGATCCCCACGAGGTAGTTAAGAAGCTTCATGAACAGCCTGTGGATGTATTACTCACCGATATAATGATGCCTGGCCTCAATGGCAATATGCTGGCAAAAAAGGTAAGAGAAAGTTTCCCTGGTATCAAGATCCTCGCCCTCTCCATGAGTGGTGAAGGAGACGTGATCAATGAAATGATCAATGATGCAGATATTTCCGGGTATGTACTTAAAAATATCGGAAAACAGGAACTGATAAGAGCAATTGAGAAAATTGCTGACGGAAACGTATATTTCAGCGAGGAGGTTATTGAAGAATTGAAACGCACCAGCATGCGAAAAAAACAGAACGAGGACGCCCACCTGACAGACCGGGAAGTGGAGATCATCCGCCTGATCGAAAAAGAATATAATAACCGCCAGATCGCCGAAGCCCTCTTTATTAGCGAACGCACCGTGGAAACACACCGCAAGAACATTTTCCGGAAAACAAATACAAACAGCGTCATAGGACTGGTAAAATATGCCTATGAACATAAGCTGGTGTAAAAATCCGGCACCTCATATCCTTCCCCTTTACATCTCATCCCTTTATCCTGTCGCTGGTAATAATCCAGGTGCCGTTCACCTATTTATTAATAGCTTTCTGCAAAACTGATTATTTATGAAGAAAATGCTATCATTTGTTGCTGCTGTATGCTGCTGTGCCGTTGTATCTTATGCCCAGATCCCGCTTCTTGTAGCTCCCAGTGGAGGCAACAAAAAAGCTTCTGTTGGCGAAAGGATTGGACTCACAGATGTGACCATTCATTATGATCGTCCGGGTGTAAAAGGCCGTGAAGGAAAGATCTGGGGGCAGCTGGTACCTGCAGGATTTACGGACCAGGGATTTGGAAGCTCTAAAGCAGCTCCCTGGCGCGCAGGTTCAAACGAGAATACTACCATCGAATTTACTTCCGATGTTAAAATAAATGGCCACGCGCTGGCCGCCGGTCGTTATGGTTTCTTTATTGCTTACGATCCCAATGAAAGTACACTCATCTTTTCAAGGAACTCAACCTCATGGGGTAGCTTCTTTTACGATGACAGGGAAGATATGTTACGTGTAAAAGTAAAACCAGTTCCACTTGATAAGAGCGTTGAATGGCTGAAATATGAATTCATGGATGAGACTGCTAACAGCGCTACTGTAGCTCTTCAATGGGAGAAACTGTCTTTCCCTTTTAAGATCGAGACTGATTATTTCAAAGATCAGATAGAATCATTCCGCAGGGAATTGAGAAATAAAGAAGGCTTTTTATGGGAAAGCTGGAACCAGGCAGCACAATGGTGCCTGGTAAACAATACAAATCTGGATCAGGCTTTGGAATGGTCAGATTCTGCAACCAGCGTCAATTTTGGTGGCGACAGAAGTTTTGCTGCATGGAGCACTAAGGCTCAATTGCTGGAAAAGTTAAACCGGCAGGCAGATGCGGATGCCATCATGAAGAGATCGCTGGTCTTTGCTACAATGAATGAAGTTCACCAGTATGCCCGCACACTGGTTGCACAGAAGAAAGCAAAGGAAGCCATGGAAGTATTCCAGGGTAATTTTAAAAAGTATCCCAACCAGTTCACAACCCTGGTAGGCTTAGCGAGAGGATATTCTGCCAACGGTGATTACAAGAATGCTTTGAAGTATTTGACCCAGGCATTACCACTTTCACCTGGCGCTCAGAAAAACGGTGTAGAAACAATGATCCAGAAACTAAAAGACGGAAAAGACATCAATTAATTACATCCCAACACTTCGCAGAGCTTCGCTTCAAGCGCGGCTCCTCGAAGGTTCTTGGCTACGATTTTCCCATCGGGCCCAATCAAAAAGTTTTGAGGAATACTTTCAATATGGTATTGCTGTGCTACGGCATTCTGCCAGAACTGAAGGTCACTCACATGCGTCCAGGCCAAACCATCCATGT
>CAMLGP010000599.1 GCA_946479535.1 uncultured Bacteroidota bacterium | reverse complement strand
GGGTAGCTCCCACCACAAACATCAGGTTACCGGGATTCCCCCAACTACTTACTGTTTTCAATACCTGTTCATAAAGCAATCCATCACCTGCTTTCTTTAATTCAAAATCCGCTGCGCCTTTATTGGAGGTAAGTCCCAGCACGATGGCCCATTTGCCGGCATATTGCAGAAATGGTTTTACACTGTCTTCTCCCATATACGGAGCTACAGTCACTGAATCAAATGGCATAGCTTCAAAAAATGCTTTGGCATACTGAGTGGAAGTATTTCCGATATCACCCCTTTTCGCATCAGCGATCTTAAAGTGATTGGCTGAAATATAGTTCACTGTTTTATCCAGCGCCTGCCAACCTTTCACACCCAGTGCTTCATAAAAAGCTGTATTGATCTTGTAACTGACACAATAATCTGCAGTTGCATCAATGATGGCTTTATTGAATTCAAATATCGGTTCAGCAGCAGATAATAGATGTTTGGGGATCTTTTCGATATCAGTATCGAGTCCAACGCATAAATAGGACTGCTTGCTAAAAATCTGATGTACCAATTCTTGTCTTATCATTTTGCCTGAATATTTATAATCCTTCGCTCAGGATCTGTTTTAGCGTTTGACCTAACCGCCACACTTCTTCATAGGTATTATAGAGAGGTACGGGTGCCAATCGCACAAGATCCGGCTTTCTCCAGTCAGTGACAAAGCCTGCTCGCGTAAGTCTGTCAAACAATTCCCGTCCGTTGGAAATAGTGAGCAAAGATACCTGTGATCCTTTTTCCTCCTTTGCTCTGGGCGTAATACAAGTGAGCCTGTCAGCAAATTCATTCTGCACTTCATCTATTATATGCCAGAGATAATCATTCAGTGATCTCGATTTCTCCAAAATTGTATACCACCCGGCTGATTGAATTACATCCAGTGCCGCCTTATGCGAAGCATATAGAATTAAAGATGGCGTACTTAATTGCCAGCCTTCAGCAGTGGGAATAGGTTTAAATCCTTTTTCCATATTGAACCGGGTAGCTTTGTCATGGCCCCACCATCCTGCCAGTCGTGGAATGGTATGGTCTCTATGATAACGTTCATGAATATATATTCCACCAATTGCTCCCGGTCCTGAATTAAGGTATTTATAATTGCACCAGCAGGCGAAATCTATATTCCAGTCGTGCAGCTTCAATTCTATATTTCCTGCCGCATGGGCAAGATCAAAGCCCACTTTTGCTCCTATGTTTTGTCCGGCTTCGGTGATGGTTTTCATATCAAAGACCTGCCCGGAATAATAATTCAATCCGCTAAACAGTATCAGCGCCAGTTCTGATTTATGCTGGTTAATAGCAGTAAGGATATCTTCTGTTTGAATTTTATGTTCCCCAGGGCGGGGAGTTACTTCAACAATTATTTCTTCAGGATCAAATCCATGATGCTTTGCCTGCGTTTCCAGCATATATTGATCACTGGGAAAAGCCTTTGCCTCACACAATATCTTTTTTCTTTTTCCTTTTGGCTGATAAAAACTGGCCACCATCAGGTGCAGGTTTACCGTTAGCTGGTTCATCACAGCTATCTCTTCCGGCAATGCACCTACAATAACTGAGAGTGGTTTGGTGAGTTGTTCATGATAATGAAGCCATGGATTATCTCCCATGAAGAATGCTTCCACTCCATAAGCCCCCCACTGATCCAGTATTTTTAAAATTTCAGTCTTTGTATTCTTTGGCTGTAAGCCCAGGGAGTTGCCCAGGAAGTAAGCCTGCTCCTTACCTTCATGAAAGGGTATGATGAATTGTTGACGGAAGCTTTTTAATGGATCATTGGCATCGAGGTCCTGCGCATATGAAAGAGTGTTTTTAAAAGCCGTCATAATCGGTAATTAAATAGTGCCTGTACCACCTCCATCCACAGGAATGCTGACTCCGTTTACAAATGAAGCCGCAGGTGAAGCAAGAAAAGCTACCACGGCAGCAGTTTCTGAGGGATCACCAAATCTTTTCATGGGAATTTTATCGATCATCTCTTTCGCGATCACCTCTGTTGAAACCCCTCTCCTGGCCGCATTGACTTCTATAACGCTATGCAATCTGGAAGTGGATGTGTAACCGGTAAGAATATTATTGACTGTTATACCAAATTCTGCCACTTCATTGGACAATGTTTTTCCCCATGCTGCAACTGCAGCTCGAATAGTATTGGAAACGCCAAGATTCTGAATGGGAATTCTGACGGAGGTACTGATGATATTTATTATACGGCCATAGCGTGCTTCCTTCATACCTGAGATCACAGCTTTTGCCAGGATCTGATTGCAGATAACATGTTGCTGAAAAGTATCCAGGAATTTTTGTTCCTCCTCATCAGCGATCATTCCGGGTTTGGGACCTCCGGTATTATTAACAAGAATATGAATAGTGGTATTCTTAATAAACTCTTCAATGGCCTGCTTCACTTCAGCAGGTTTGCTGAAATCGGCTACGAGATATTG
The DNA here is from genome assembly GCA_946479535.1 of uncultured Bacteroidota bacterium. The sequence goes on along the minus strand of CAMLGP010000599.1, from coordinate 501 downwards.
ATGATTTTGCTGATGATCCGTGCTCAATTGCGCTAAGGCTTTTTCCAATCCTTCTTTATTCCTTGCCATGAGCACGCAGGTGGCGCCTGCTGATGAAAATTCTTTTGCAATGGCTAATCCAATACCCTGGGTACTTCCACATATAAGGGCCTGTTTTCCGGAAAGTGAAATATTCATTTGCTGCTGTTCAAGGCACAAATGTAAGTCAGAGCTTTTAAGGATTGCTGCTTTAATTGAAGAGATTGGGGTAATCTGAAATTATACCGTCCACTCCCATTTTCTTTAATGACTCAATTTCTTCTTTGGTATTCACTGTCCAGGGAATGATCTTAATATGTTGTTTATGGCAGTTTTTCACCATGTTCTTGTTTACTATCTGGTAGGCAGGACTGTAAATGCTGGGTTTGAATCCAAGAGCTGCCAGTTGCTCTTTAAAAGATCTTTGGTCAAAATCTTCCACCAGCATGGCCGTACGTATGGCCGGATATTTTTTATGCAGGT
>CAMLGP010000598.1 GCA_946479535.1 uncultured Bacteroidota bacterium | reverse complement strand
TTAAAAAGCAAACCTTGTATAATAAATTACCGCAGGCTCTGGAAAAACATTAAACAAAATGCATTAATAAGCCCTATAATGTAACATCCTTTACTTTCAGAAAAACCAGAAAAACTTTGCCTCAAAGTTTTAAGCCGTAACCTGAAATACGATTAAGATAGCAGTAACAATCTGATTAGGTTCAGTAGAATCCCGAAAAAAGAGCTTTCTAAAAGTTTCTTATGAGAATTTCTGTCAAAAAATTATTAGGGATATTAGTATCTGTTATTTTTCTGATAATAACATTTGGGATAATTATTTCTATAAAACAATCCAGGAACCAGCAAAGTTCCTCGAACACATTTAACCATTTAGATGACAACCAATCGCAGATCCCTGTAGATCTCGTTTTATTTGGGATGTTGATGATCTGTTTTCTCTTATTGGTTATCATTTTACGAAGAATATATTCAGAAATAGACAAACAAAGAATAAACGAAAAGAAATTCAGCGCTTTACTGGATGCTGCACCTGATGCAACTGTAATTGTGAATGAAAAAGGCCAAATACAAATGGTCAATAAGCAGCTCGAAAATCTATTTGGTTATCTCCGTGCAGAAATTATTGGTAAACAGATAGAGATACTCATTCCTTCGGATCTGCGAGGCAAACATGTACATCACCGCACTGGTTTTTTTAAAGAAGCTAAAGTAAGGCCCATGGGTGCCGGAATAGAACTTAAAGCTGTCAAAAAGGATGGTACCAATTTTCCAGTTGAGATCAGCCTGTCTCCTATGCAAACTCATGAGGGTATGTTAGTGTCCGCCTCCCTTCGTGATATTACAACGCGCAAGAAATCGGAAGAGAAATTCCGGTCCTTACTGGATTCTGCACCTGATGCCACTGTGATAGTGAATGAACAGGGAATTATTCAAATGATCAATATTCAAACTGAGACACTTTTTGGATATGCACGCAATGAAATGATTGGTAAACCGGTGGAAATTCTTATTCCAATTGAATTAAGAAACAGGCATGTGCATCACCGGGGAAGCTTTGTACAGTCCGCAGGCGTGCGTGCAATGGGCGCCGGAATAGAATTGAATGCTGTCAAAAAAAACGGTTCCACTTTTCCTGTTGAGATCAGTCTCTCCCCAATTCAAACGGAGGAAGGTATGCTGGTATCAGCGGCAGTACGCGATATTTCAACCCGTAAAGAACTGGAAGACGAATTGAGAAGAAGCAATGCGGAAATGGAGGCCTTTACGTATTCTGTTTCGCACGACTTACGTGCACCTCTTCGAGGTATCATTGGATTCACTGCAATACTGGAAGAAGACTACGCCAGTAAACTGGATAATGAAGCAAGAAGGATAACCGGCATTATCCGCAACAATACGCTTAAAATGGGCCACCTGATTGATGATCTCCTGGGTTTTTCGCGGATGCGTAAGCAGGAAATAGTAAAATTGGCGCTCAATTCCCAATCCCTGGTAAATGAAGTCATTGCAGAATTATCTCAAAGCATTGCCAGTAACAGGAATATTATTTGGGAGGTGCGCCCTTTGCCTTCCGTAAATGCTGATATAAATACAATCCGGCAGGTTTGGATCAATTTACTTTCTAATGCAGTAAAATATTCAGGCAATACAAAAGATCCCAAAATAGAGATCGGTTCATGGTTAAAGGATGGTCAGGCAGTGTTTTATGTCAGGGATAATGGAGTAGGATTTGATGACCAATACAGGCATAAACTTTTTAAAGTATTTCAACGTCTCCATGACGCGGAAGAATTTGAAGGCACAGGTATAGGCCTTGCACTGGTTGAGAAAATCATTTCAAAACATGGCGGGAAAGTTTGGGCTGAGGGGAAGCAAAATGAAGGAGCCTGCTTTTATTTTTCACTTCCGGCCTGATTGTACGCTGAAGGTCTAAATCTATGATATATGAATCCAAATTCAGTTGAAGTATTACTGGTAGAAGACAATATAACGGATGCAGAATTAACCATCCGCGAATTGAAGAAACACAATATGGCCAATAACCTGGTACATGTAAGAAATGGGGAAGAAGCTCTTCATTTCATTTTTGCAACTGGTAAGTTCGCGGGGACCAGGGATGTACAATTTCCTCCCAAGGTAGTGCTGCTGGATATCCAAATGCCCAAAGTGAATGGGATTGAAGTATTGCAAAAAATAAAATCAGATCCAATGACGCGGCAAATGCCTGTTGTTATTCTTACCTCATCCAAAGAAAACCCGGATATTCAAAAATGTTATGACCTGGGGGCAAATAGCTATATAGTAAAACCAGTCAACTTTGAAGGTTTTGCACAAGCCATAAAAAACCTTGGATTTTATTGGCTCTTATTAAACCAACCACCTGCCTGATCATGGAAAAGAGTTTAAAGGTGCTATTACTGGAGGATAGCAGGACAGATGCCGAGATTATCCAGCGATTGCTGAAGAAAGACAATGAAAATTATAAGTTCTTCCTTGCCATGGATAAAAAAACTTTTATCGAGCAATTGGAAGATTTCTCACCTGACATTATACTTTCTGACAACTCATTGCCACAATTCAGTTCCGTAGAAGCTTTGCATATCGCGCGAAGAAGGCTTATTCATACGCCATTTATACTGGTCACCGGAACCGTATCTGAAGAGTTTGCAGCCGAAATTATCAAGATGGGGGCGGATGATTATATTTTAAAAGACCGGATGATAAGATTGCCTGCAGCTATCGAAGCTGCCTTAAAACGAAGGCTGGCCCTGAAGGAACTAACTGATTATAAATATGCGCTGGATCATTCTGCCATTGTTGCTATCACAGATCAAAAGGGCATTATAACTTATGTAAACGATAACTTTTGCAAAATTTCAAAGTATCGTCCCCAGGAACTTTTAGGCCAGGATCACCGGATCATCAATTCAGGATATCATTCGGAATCGTATATAAGATATCTGTGGGTCACTATTGCCAACGGCAATATCTGGAGGGG
>CAMLGP010000597.1 GCA_946479535.1 uncultured Bacteroidota bacterium | reverse complement strand
AAACCGACAATTACGTATGTAATTATAAGTTACCCCCCCCATACTAATTAAGGAAGAACTGAACGGGCTAAGGAATTGAAATGATTTTCAAATCAATCAGATAAGCTAGACTGTTCTCACCGGCACCGAATGCACCGCCGCACTCATCTCCTTAATGAGTGATGAATCTTTCTCAATCGCATTACCCACCACAATCACATCCGCACCCGCCTTACAATTCCGATACGCTTTTTCAGGGTCTGAGATACCCCCACCAACTATCAAAGGGAGAGAAATATGTTTAGCCACCGCTTCAATCATATGTTCAGAAATCGGCCTTTTAGCGCCACTGCCCGCATCCATGTAAATCAGCTTCATTCCCAGCATTTCACCTGCCATAGCAGTACACATCGCGATCTCCGCTTTATCAGCAGGAACAGGCGCTGCATTGCTTATGTAGGATACTGTAGTAGGAGCACCACCGTCGATAACAATATACCCGGTGCTCATAATCTCCAGGCCACTCTGCCTCACAAAAGGAGCTGACACCACATGCTGTCCAATCAGCAATTCCGGGTTACGGCCTGAGATCAAAGAAAGGTACAATAAAGCATCAGCGTATTTGGAGATCTGGGAAGGGCTCCCCGGAAACAGTATCACCGGTATATCACAACGCTTTTTGATATGCTGAACACAGTCATCCAGGTGATTAGAGATCACCAAACTGCCCCCAACTAACAGGTAGTCAACCTTTGCGGATATCGAGAGTTCCGTCAGTTCATCGAGTATGGAGTGATTAACCTTATCAGGATCAATGAGTACGGCAAAGGATTTATGGCCCTGCTTCTTCTTTTCTGATAAGGACTGATAAGTGGCTGACTTCATCCGGTAACATTGATTATTGCAAAAATGCGAAAAACTTTTGATTCACAAACGATTCTGATACATCCCAGTATCGTATTTAAGGGTTAACGGGTGTGCCTCCCATGTATATCTACGTGGTAAACGTTCCCGTCAATATTTGTCTACAATAATTGTTCCTGCTGGACAGAAGTGAACACATCCCACTTTCAAGGGGTTAAGCTAATAAGAAAGATGGTTACCCTGGTATTTATCGAAATCCAAAAGATCTTTTTTGTGAGAACCTCAGGTTTGGCTGGCTCGGTTTTAGAGAGTTAGGAAACAATTCTCAATCTGAGGAAGCTTAGTTGGAGTGATCAGGCCTGCAATTTTGATGCTTTCCCCAGTGTTAAGGAATTATTAATAGACTAATATGACTTCACCAAAAAAATTTTGTCCAATTAATGTATACCAATTGTGAAGAAATTCTACAATGCCCTACTGTAAAGGACTTCAGAAATTATGCAGACCCTTATAAACATCTTGTGGAAAACTGAAGATAGGAATTCATCTATGCAAAAGATATTTTCGTAATCAAGCCACTCGCCCAGAGAGGTATCTGGACCAGGATAACAAAACCTAACCCGTTAATTCTTTTTATTATGGACAACAAAGAGCAGATGTCTGCGCCAGGCGGACTGCGGTTTCATCGTCGCTATACTAACGATGCAGTCAATGTGTACGATATGTTTGAATACGATTATCGTACTTCGGTAATCAGAAATCCTAGTGGTGAAACGGTGTTCGAAATGAACAACGTTGAAGTTCCAAAACAATGGAGCCAGATCGCTACTGATATTTTAGCCCAAAAATATTTTCGCAAAGCCGGTGTTCCTCAACCTGATGGCAGTCTTGGACGGGAGACTTCAGCCAAACAGGTGGCTCACCGCCTCGCCAATTGCTGGCGGGTTTGGGGTGAGAAATATGGCTATTTCGCTACAGCTAAAGATGCCCAGGTCTTCTACGAAGAACTGGTATACTCCATCCTGAACCAGATGTGTGTTCCTAACAGTCCACAATGGTTCAATACGGGTTTGTATGAATCCTATGGCATCAAGGGTAAACCCCAGGGCCACTATTATGTAGACCCCATTGACGGTCAATTAAAGAAATCTACTTCCGCATACGAGCGTCCCCAACCTCATGCCTGCTTCATCCTTAGCGTGGATGATGACCTGGTTAATGATGGCGGTATCATGGACCTCTGGGTTCGTGAAGCCCGCATCTTCAAATACGGTTCCGGTGTAGGTACAAATTACTCCAATTTGCGTGGAGAAGGAGAGAAACTCAGCGGTGGCGGTACCTCCAGTGGCCTGATGAGCTTTTTGAAAATTGGTGACAGAGCAGCAGGTGCTATCAAGTCTGGCGGTACCACCCGCAGGGCAGCCAAAATGGTTTGTCTTGACCTTGACCACCCTGAGATCGTTGAATTCATCAACTGGAAAGTAGAAGAAGAAAAGAAAGTAAGTGCCCTGATTAGTGCAGGTTATGCCTCTGATTACGAAGGAGAAGCCTACAAAACGGTGAGCGGACAAAATTCCAATAATTCCGTTCGTATCCCTAACTCTTTCTTCACCAAACTGAAGAACGGTGAGGATTGGGAATTGACCGGCCGTATGGATGGCCGCGTTATGAGGAAAGTCCCTTCCAGGGAATTATGGAACCAGATCGCCTATGCCGCATGGCGTTGCGCTGATCCCGGTACCCAATACAACACTACCATCAATGAATGGCATACCTGCCCTGAAGGTGGTGAGATCAGAGCGTCCAACCCTTGTTCCGAATATATGTTCCTGGACAATACAGCCTGTAACCTGGCCAGTGCTAACCTGATGAAATTCTACGATTTCGAAAAAGGTACATTGGACGTTGAAGGCTTTGAGTATGTATGTCGCCTGTGGACTACCGTACTGGAAGTTTCTGTGCTGATGGCGCAGTTCCCTTCTAAAGAAGTGGCGCAGTTAAGCTACGAATACAGAACGCTCGGTTTGGGATATGCCAACCTGGGTACTTTATTGATGGTGAGTGGTATTCCTTATGACAGTGAAAAAGCAAGGGCTATTGCAGGTTCCATCACTGCTATCATGACGGGTATTGCCTA
>CAMLGP010000596.1 GCA_946479535.1 uncultured Bacteroidota bacterium | reverse complement strand
TTCGCCGCCCTTAACGCTTTCAATGGACTCCTCTTGGAACTTTGGAATTGAAGTCCTGAAGAGGCAACGTTTATATCAGGTCTTATTTTTTTCAGATATTTTTCCGCAAAAGGGCTTCTGCAAATATTGCCTTCGCAGATAAAAAGGATCCGGTTGAGGTCCTTATAATTGGCATGTCTCCCGATTGGGCCAGAAATAAACTTTCTCTTTAATGCCTGACGCCTGCCGCTTATGAATTTTGAAAAAAGACTGCCCCACATGCCTATTCTGAATCTGAAATCCGCGAACAGGCTATCCTCAACACATTCCCGTTTCCTCAACATTTTGGGAAGGGAGCCCATCCATTTTATCATCCGTTTTGCTGATCTTTCCTTAACACAGCTCAACAGATCATTCCTTAAATTCCTGGCATATACCTCTTTTTCAACCGTTATTTCCTTTGGAGGAAAGGGCTGATCTTCATAATTATATTTTATTTGCCAGTAAGGCAGTTCCATTCCCGCGAATATTCCCAATTCTATGGATCCCCAAAAACGGCCATTCAATTCCATCACATAGGCTTTCCGTTCGCTAACCTTGTATTCAATCATTCCCACACCATGCCAACCAATGGTTTCAATCAATAACCTGGACTTTTCAGTTATGCCATATTTATCTTCAACAATAGTTTTGCGATACGAACTTTCACCTCCCCCTCCCGGCTCATTGATCCGTTCATGCATATACCAGGCAACAAGCTTACCCTGATGAGCAAGAAAATTAAACCCAATCCCAAATCCATCAACCACCTGTTGTAACATAATAGGTATGGACTCAATTCTTTCTCGTATAAAATCTTCCAGTGGTTCCTCGCCAGAAAATTTCCTAACAGTAAAACTGTAGATCCTGTTTCCAATGATCTTTCTTGAACTGACTGGTTTCGCGATTACAGGAAATGACAGGGACTTTTTAAGATCCTCAAAATCCTGGAGAGACTCTACCAACTTCGTTTCCGGCACATGAATACCTAATTCCCTGCACACTTTCCACAAGGCATATTTATTCTGGGAATACTGGATTACGCCGGGCTCGTTAATCCCCCCAATTATGGAATACTTTTCCAACTCCCGCTTAAACCTGTAGAGGAATTCAACAGCAAGGTCATTCACAGGTAAAACAATCCAATAGGAATTCCCTGATATCAGATCAGCAAAGGCGGAATAAAATGCCTGAATATTCTTTTCGAGAGAAGGGAGACTGTGAAATGCATTCACAAATCGTGAACGGGCTATCTCATGATAACCCCAGTTTGCAACATCAACCTGGTAACCATGGCGGGTAAGGTTTCTGGCTACACTAAAACAGGCTCGTTCATTTGCACCGAGAAGAAGTATCTTTTTCGACATTTATCGATGCAACAATTTATGAAACCCGCTAATATTAAACATTTCCTCGTAAGGACTTGGATGGCCAACCAGGATTCTTTTATAACTCTTAATGACATCTGATCTCAGATCAAAATCATATTTCACCCCATCTATCAAAAGGATATTCTTATAGCCGGCATTTACGGCGGTTTCATAGGCAACAGGGTGAGCCAGTCCGTTCGGAAACGCGATTGATTCCACCGGGAGTTTTAATTTTTCTTCCAATACCCTTTTAGATTCTTCAATTTCACGTTTAAAGTATGCTTCCCCAAAATTTTCGGCAAGTGAAGCGTGAGTAATCGTATGTGAGCCGATCTCTACTCCTTCCCGGGCACAGGAAATAATTTCATCCCATGTCATCATCTCGTGAAGGGGTTGCTCAAAGGAATATTTCTTTTCCAGCAGGTCAAGTATTTTTTCAATAAAGGAATATGGCCTGCTGAACAATAGCTGGGTGAACGCTCTCTTGGCACCTAGCATATCAAAACCTGCATTCCTATGAAAACTGAGGTCATCAAGCCCGATCGATAACTCATTATTTTGATCTGACAGAAAAGCAACCAGGTTATTAAATCGCTGCGTCCAAATTAACTGACCAGTTTCCGCACAATTAATGACAATATTATGATTGACCGGTATATTTTCCTTTCGTATAATCGGCATGCAATACTCAGCAAAATCTTTATACCCATCATCAAAGGAAATTACAAGAGGCGGCCTTTTGGAATTGAAAGTAATACCGCCCGAGTTTATTGAAGAAAAGCTGGTTATTTCATACTCCTTTTTTAACAGCCTTACAAGCTTATTAAATGTTTCAGGCTTTAATGAAGGAAATAACCGGTCTGTGCAAGTGTTGACGCGATGCAAACATAATACAGTAACAGGATTACCGCTACGTTTCGGTTTAAAAAGGCGATGAACCTTAAATGCATAGCCATATTTAAAAAGAAGGCCTCTCACAGTTTCAGCTATTCCTGCTTAACCAGATATGAATAAGCACTAAAAGCCAGACCTTATTGAATAAGCGATCATTTTTTTCAAATTCCCGCTTTGTTTTCTGTGCGAATTTGTTACTTACCACACCATAGTTTTTTACAATGGATGGGGCCAGGTAGGTTTCAACTACCGGTTTCAGATCTGATTTTAACCATTTTGAAAGAGGAGGCGCAAAGCCCCACTTTTTCCGATTAAAATATTTTTCTGGTATATGCCTGTATAATACTTTTTTGAGTACCGATTTTGCTACTCCTTTCTCGTCAAGCTTCAGATTGCTATGCAGATTCACCACATATTGAAATAGATCATTGTCCAAAAAAGGTACGCGGGCTTCCAGTCCGTAATGCATACTTGCCCGGTCAACTTTTGTGAGAAGATCATCAACGAGGTACACATTGATATCAAACCACGACTGCTTCTCTTCCGCGTTTAATTCCCTGGCTGTTGGGAAGGGAATAGAAAACTGTTTAAGCAATGAGGCTCCGGTTGCGGAGGAAAAGTTTTTGGCTATTTCATCTACGGAAAAATAGAATTGTTCCTGACTGAATATATGACCCGGTAAAAAGTATTTATCCGCATTCTTAAATAACTTTC
>CAMLGP010000595.1 GCA_946479535.1 uncultured Bacteroidota bacterium | reverse complement strand
ATTACAACATCGTCCTGCTGAACAATGCCAAGATCACCATGGATGGCATCAGCAGCATGCATAAAAATGGAAGGTGTGTCGGTTGAATTAAGTGTGGCTACAATTTTTTGAGCTATAACGGCACTTTTACCAATCCCGCTTACCACAACGCGGCCTTTACAGTCCGACATTACCGTAATGGCTTTCTCAAAATCCTCATTGATATAGGCTGAAAGTTGTGAAACAGACCGGGCTTCCAGTTCAATAGTCTGAAGGGCAATTTGTTGAATGTTCGGCTGCATGGGTAAAGCGGCAAAATTAGCTATTTGCAACGAACTGTTGTTTGCTTGTTTGTGCAGTGGGATACTGCTTAATTTTTAACGTTTATGGCATGGCGATCCCGCTTTTGCGTTGTAAATTCGCGGTCCTTGCCAACCGGCAGGAAGCGAGCGGGGCATTCGCCCAAAGGCCAGTGAATCATTTGAAAGGCTGATCAGTATTATTGGAACTTCAACCTCAATCCCCGCCATCCGATAAATAAACACTTATTGTACCGGATATTCCTGTTTTATCACGGAAATCAGGAAATGATCCGTAAAAATGAGTAACTTAAATAAATCCGCATTCCGGAAGTGCGATAGTCTATGAAGACCGAGAAATAACTGAGAAATGGGAACAACAGCAAAAAACACCACCGCCAGAAAAACACCTAAAGCCTCACCCGCTAAAAAGAGATCCGAAAGCAGCCGATTTGATTTACACAAGGCATTACACGAATATTTTGGGTTTGACAAGTTTAAAGGCAATCAGGAAAAAGCAATTGAATCACTTTTAGCAGGCCATGATACATTCGTTATCATGCCAACCGGCGGTGGCAAAAGTCTTTGTTATCAGTTGCCCGCAATGGTCAGCGAGGGGGTTGCTATTATTGTATCTCCCCTGATCGCTTTGATGAAAAATCAGGTTGACCTGGTCAGAGGATATAGCAGTAACGACGAAGTAGCCCATTTTTTGAACTCAACCCTGAGCAAAAGGGAAATAAAGGAAGTACATGATGACCTGCTGACCGGCAAAACCAAAATGTTGTATGTGGCGCCGGAAACACTGACCAAGCAGGAAAATCTTGAATTCTTCTCCGATCTTAAAATATCTTTCTTTGCCGTAGACGAAGCTCACTGTATCTCAGAGTGGGGCCATGATTTTCGTCCAGAGTATCGTCGTCTGCGCGAGATGATGATACAGATCAGTCCCGATATACCGGTGATTGCATTAACGGCAACTGCTACTCCAAAAGTGCAGAGTGATATCATCAAGAACCTCGATCTTAAAAACCCCAACATTTATATATCTTCTTTTAATCGTTCCAACCTGTATTATGAAATACAGCCGAAGATCAAAAAGGCACAAACCGATGAAAGCATAGTGCGATTCATCAAAGGAATGAAAGGAAGCAGTGGCATCATTTATACACTCAACCGGAAAACAACAGAAGAACTTGCAGGTACGCTAATGGCAAACGGTATCAAGGCTGTAGCCTATCATGCCGGACTGGATAGTAAATTAAGAGCTGAACGCCAGGATCAGTTTCTTAATGAGGATGTACAGGTGATCTGCGCCACCATTGCATTCGGGATGGGAATTGACAAGCCGGATATCAGGTTTGTTATCCATTATAATATTCCAAAATCAATAGAGAATTATTACCAGGAAACTGGCCGTGCGGGACGTGACGGGCTTGAAGGCAAATGTATTCTCTATTATTCTCATAAAGATGTAAGCAAGCTGGAACATCTTATGCGCGACAAGCCGTTAAGTGAGCGTGAAGTAGGTGCCCAGCTGATCAATGAAACGGTAGGATATGCTGAAGCAGGTGTTTGTCGCCGGAAGGTGCTGATGAGCTATTTCGGAGAAGATTATGAAACCGAAAACTGTGGTAGTTGCGATAATTGTAAGCATCCAAAGGAGAGGGTGGAAGCAAAAGAAGAAGTTGTTATCGCCTTAAAAGGTATCAAAGGCCTGGATGAAAGATTTGCCACAGATTATGTAGTTAAGATCATAGGAGGAAAGCTCACACCCCAAATAAAAATGTTTCGGCATGATGGCCTGGAAATTTTCGGCAGCGGTAATTCGCATGATGATCATTTCTGGAATTCTCTTATCAGGCAGGTATTGCTGGAAGGCTTACTGACAAAAGATATTGAAGAGTATGGAGTGTTGAAGTTTACAAAGAAAGGGGAAGCTTTTCTGAAGAAACCCAAATCATTCACGATTGTATTGAACAACCGCTTTGAAGAGGCGAATGCCGACGATGAAGAAGAAGGTGAAGGAACGAGCGGTGCGGCTGTTGATGAGAAATTGTTTGAGATGTTGAAAGAGCTTCGTCAGAAAGAAGCCAAAAAGAAGAATCTCCCGCCATTTGTGATATTCCTGGAAACTTCTTTACAGGATATGGCTACTTTATATCCAACTTCAGTTACGGATCTGGAAAGTTGCCAGGGTGTGAGTAAGGGTAAGGCTATCCGGTATGGAAAGCCTTTTGTGGAATTGATCGCCCGGTATGTGGAGGAGAATAATATTGAGAAGCCGGATGATTTTGTGATGAAGAGCGTGGTGAATAAGAGCGGGAATAAAGTATTCATTATTCAGCAGACAGATAAGAAGGTGGGACTGGAAACAATAGCCAAGAACAAAGGCTGGCGGATGGATGAGATGCTGGAGGAAATGGAAACCATTGCAGCCAGTGGCACCAAGCTGAATTTAGACTACGCCATTGATGAAATGCTGGATGAAGATGAACAGGAAGAGATCATTGAATATTTCAAAGGATGTGAAACCTCGTCTCTTCAGGTAGCGCAGGAGGAGTTATCGGAGCATAATTTTAACTGGGAACAGCTTAAGATCATGCGGATCAAGTTCCTGAGTCAATTTGGCATGTAAGCTCAGGAAACCGGCAAAACCAACTGAAATGGTGAATAAAACGCTGTTTTTCACCAAAAATCCCTCTATATTTGCAGCCCGATT
>CAMLGP010000594.1 GCA_946479535.1 uncultured Bacteroidota bacterium | reverse complement strand
TGACAATTACCATTAGTGGTTACGAAAGCAAAGAAGTAACACTGAATGGCCAAACCGATGTTAGTGTAATGCTGGCCAAGAACGTGCAGGCGCTTAATGAAGTAATAGTAGCGGTTGCCTATGGTGAACAGGAAAGAAAAAAGCTGACAGGCGCCGTTGGAAAGGTCAATGCTAAACAGATCGAAAACGTTCCTCTCACTTCCGTTGATCAGATCCTTCAGGGTAAAGTGGCCGGTCTTCAATCAGTAGCTACAACCGGGCAGCCAGGTGCAGCTCAGCAGATACGTATACGCGGGATTGGTTCAATTTCTGCTTCTTCCGCTCCACTTTGGGTAATTGATGGTATGCCTGTGAATACAGGCGATGCGAGCGGCCTCACCAACTCAAGTAACCTGCTGGCTGGTCTCAACCCTAATGATATTGAAAGTATCTCTGTATTGAAAGACGCGTCAGCTGCTTCCATTTATGGTTCACGTGCTGCCAACGGTGTTATTATCGTAACAACAAAAAAGGGAAAGGCCGGCAAGACAAAGATCAGACTGGATTCAGAAGCTGGCTATAATGATATCGCCTATAAACCCAAAATGGGCAAACCTTTAAACAGGGATCAGGTGTATGAACTGTTCTCGGAAGGACTGGTAAATGCAGGATTTGATCCCGCAGATGTTCCCGGTATCATGGACGATGCATTTGCCTATAATACTGATGAAAATAATGATTGGCTGGACCTGGTTACCCGTAAGGGACAGCAGCAGCAGCTGAATCTATCTGCATCAGGCGGGGATAGCCGTACACAATTCTTCCTTTCTGGCGGATTTTTCAAACAGCAAAGTCCAGCCTTTGGAGCCGATATAAAACGCTACTCTTCCACATTTAAACTCAATCATAATTTAAACAAGCATTTTAATATTGGCCTTAACCTCAATTTCTCAACGTTCCGGCAAATGGGAGAAAGTGAAACAGCTAATTTCCGCAACCCAATCCTGGCTGCCATGGGATTACTGCCAACAGCAAAGGCTTATAATGATGATGGCACTCCCAATTATGACCCAGGGGTCTTTAACCAGATATACAATCCTATTGCCATCAGGGATTACGACAAACAAAGCAATCAGACAACTAAAATTCTGGCATCAACTTTTATAGAATATAAAATTCTTGATACCCTGAAGTTAACTTCTCGGTTTGGTACTGATTACAATAACGTGGAAGAATACCTGTATCAAAATCCTTTTTTCGGGGATGCGAATACAACCCAGGGATATGCAGCAAACAATTATAACCGTCTGACCAATTTTGTATGGACTAATCTGGCAGATTATTCTTTCCATGCAATGGAAGATAAGCTGGACGGTACCGTTACTGTTGGTTATGAAGCACAGCGTTCAAAAACGCTCACACAATCAAATGATGGTATCACGGTTCCAAAGAACAGGAGCGTGGTTTATCCTATTCCCGCATTGCCAACAACAGCAAGTGTTGGCGGTTCAGATTATGCCTTTACATCAGTACTGTCCAGAGCACAGCTGAACTATCTGGGTAAGTATAGCATTTCAGGAAGCCTTCGGCGTGATGGTTCTTCCCGCTTTGGTGTAAATAACCGTTACGGAACCTTCTGGAGTGTGGGTGGTGCATGGAACGTAGATGAGGAATCATTCCTGCACGATTCAAAAATATTCTCTGCATTGAAATTGAGAGCCTCCTATGGGGTGAATGGTAATGCAGGTATTGGTAACTACGACTGGCGGACCACCTTTGCCTTCTCTACAACCTATAATGGTGCTCCTGCCAGTTTTCAAAACACAGTTGGAAATCCAAATCTGACATGGGAACAGAATAAGCCTTTTGATGTAGGCGTTGAAATGGGATTCCTTCAAAACCGGATACTGGTAGAAGCGGATTATTATGAGCGCAAAACGAGTAACCTGTTGCTGAATGAACCGCTGTCTAATACATCAGGTTTCCTCACTTACCCCAATAATGTGGGTTCAATGGAGAACAAGGGTATTGAACTGACCATTAACGCAACACCTGTAAAGACAAAGGATATTACCTGGACTATTTCAGTAAATGGTGCATGGAACAGGAATAAAGTATTGCATCTCCGTGATGATGCTACTGAGATCATTGGCAACCCCAATATCCTCAGGGTAGGAGAAGATGTACAGGCCTATTATATCCGCCAGTGGGCAGGTGCTGATGTTCAGACAGGTGAACCTCTCTGGTATAAAGATGCAGGAAAAACGGGTACTACCACTGATTTTAGTGAGGCAGAACGCGTGATATTCGGAAGTGCCAATCCCAAAGGTTTTGGTGGCGTTAGCACTTCGTTTACCTGGAAATGGATCACGCTTGATGCACAGCTGAATTATCAGTATGGCAATAAGATCTATAACCAGTGGGATTTCCTGTTTATCAGTGATGGCGCCTTCCTGGGGATCAATCATAACCAGAAAGCAATGCAACGTTGGCAAAAACCAGGTGATGTTACTGACGTTCCTCAGTTCATATATGCAAATCAGACATCTTCCAATGAAGTTTCAACCCGTTACCTGTATAAAGGAGATTTCCTTCGCCTGCGTAACCTGAGCCTGGGCTTCAATGCTCCTGCACGCTGGGTACAAAAAGCACATTTGACAGGTGCAAGATTATATGTTCGCGGAACAAATATCTGGACCAAAACATTTGATAAGAACCTTACCATGGATCCGGAACAGCCAATCAGTGGTCTCAGTGATCTCCAGTTCTTTAATCCCAAATCTTATACGGTTGGTTTAACACTTGAACTGTAATCATTCTTTACATTCTTAAAACAAATGAAAATGAAACTTAGCATAAATAAGATATTTATACCGGTTCTTGTGCTTCTTCTGTTGACTGCCGGCTCCTGTAAAAAGTCCTACCTGGACAGGGAGCCATACGGAAGTCTGCCTAATGATGTTGCCATTAAGACCATCGATGATATGGAAATAGCTCTTAACGGAGCTTATACCGGTCTTCGCGCTCCT
>CAMLGP010000593.1 GCA_946479535.1 uncultured Bacteroidota bacterium | reverse complement strand
GCTTGACTCTGATTACTGGTAACAAATCAGTGGCTGTAGCGGCAGATTTTGATAGAGACGGGGATATGGACCTTTTCGTTGGAGGGAGGGTAGTAGCCCGGAGATATGGGGAAATCCCAGTATCACGTTTATTGCTCAATGATGGGACCGGCAGGTTTACTATTGCAGATGATTCCAAAGCTCCGGGCTTAAAGAACATAGGAATGGTTACTGATGCTGCATGGGCAGACATTGATAATGATGGGTGGCCAGAACTGGTAATTGTAGGAGAGTGGATGCCTATAACTGTATTTGGTAATCAGAAAGGTCAATTGTCAAACCACACCAGTTCATTGAACCTGGATAAAACTACGGGGCTATGGACCTGCCTTAAACTGGCCGATCTGAATAATGATGGCAGGGAAGATATCCTAATCGGCAATTGGGGCACAAACTCCAAACTGCAGGCCGGGCCTGAAACCCCAATACGATTGTATGTAGATGATTTCGATAAAAACGGATCACTGGATCAGGTACTGGCGATTAACAAAGGCGGACAATATTATCCCTTTCTTGGAAAGGATGAATTAGATAATCAGTTATCTGCCGTGGTAAAAAAGAAATACCTTGAATACTCCTCATTTGCAGGTCAAACGGTAAATGAGATATTAGGAGAAAAGCTTTCAGGTGCTAAAAAATATGAAGCATCAATGCTTGCCTCCGTACAATTATTAAATAATGGGAAAGGTAGGTTTACGCTGAAACAATTGCCCGGTCCGGTACAATGGTCGCCGGTATTTGGTTTTCTGGTGGAGGATATTAACCAGGATGGAAATCCGGATATTCTTGCAGTTGGCAATTTCTATGGAGTACTGCCTTATGAAGGACGATATGATGCGAACTTCGGCACTGTATTGCTTAATAACGGCAATAATAATTATATAATGGCGAACCCTTTGCAAACAGGATTTAAGGTAGAAGGGGAGATGAGAGATATCAAGGCTTTAAGGAGCATTAATGGGGCGACAAAAATTGCAGTTGCCAGGAATAATAATTCGGTATTGCTATTTGAAAAATATAATAAGCAAAAAGCCGAACTGCAACAAACATCCGGAAAGTGACATTAGACAATAATTAATAACTCATAATTCTAACGCTTTAAATATTAAACCATGGCTAATACGTACGATGCAATCGTCATCGGCTCAGGCATCAGTGGTGGCTGGGCTGCAAAAGAGCTATGCGAAAAAGGTCTGAAAACTCTCGTGCTTGAAAAAGGAAGGATGGTTAAACATGTAACCGACTATCCAACCACCAACCTGGATCCCTGGGAATTTCCTAATCGTGGCAAGCTTACACCCGATGAACTTAAGAAATACCATATCCAGATCAGAAGCGGTTTTGTTGGTGAATCCAACAAACATTTCTTTACCAATGATGAAGAGAATCCCTATGAAGAGATCAAACGGTTCGACTGGATACGGGGTAACCAGGTTGGCGGCCGTTCTCTTATATGGGGAAAACAGTGTTATCGATGGAGTGATCTTGATTTTGAGGCTAACCTGAAAGACAAGGTCGCCGTTGACTGGCCCATTCGTTACAATGACATTAAAGATTGGTATACCTATGTTGAGAAATTTGTAGGTATAAGCGGTCAGGCTATGGGCCTGCCTCATCTACCGGATGGTCATTTCCTGCCGCCAATGGAATTAAATACACTGGAAAAGACGGTGAAGGAAAGATTAGAAAAGAATTATCCGGGCAGGTACATGACCATTGGCCGTGTTGCCCATCTAACGGAACCGATCAATGGCCGTGGCAAATGCCAGTACCGTAACCGCTGTTCCCGTGGCTGTCCATTCGGCGCGTACTTCAGCAGCAATGCGGTAACTATTCCGGCTGCAGAAAAAACAGGAAATCTCACCATCCGGCCTTTCTCTATAGTTAACTCCATTATTTATGATGATAAAACAGGAAAGGCAACAGGAGTAAGAGTGATTGATTCGGAGACCAACCAGGCTACTGAATTTTTTGCAAAGGTGATATTCTGTAATGCATCCACGCTGGGGTCTGCATTTATTTTACTGAATTCAACTTCCAGCCGCTTCCCCAATGGATTAGGAAATGATAGTGGGGAATTAGGTCATAACCTGATGGACCATCATTACCGCATTGGAGCAACAGGTTCTTATGAAGGATTTGAAGACAGGTATTATACAGGTCGCCGTCCCAATGGTATTTACATACCCCGGTATAAAAACCTGGATGAGAAAACAAAGACAACCGATTTTATTCGTGGTTATGGATACCAGGGTGCTGGTGGTCGCGCTGGCTGGGGAAGAGGAGTAAATGATTCCGGCTTTGGAGGAGATTTCAAGGATAACCTGATGGATCCCGGAGGTTGGGGAATGTTCCTGGTGGGATTTGGCGAGTGCCTTCCTTATCATGAAAATAAGGTTACCCTGAATACAGACAAGAAAGACAAATGGGGACAGCCTTTATTATCCATCGATTGTGAATACAAAGGAAACGAACTGGCAATGAGGAAACAGATGGGTGCTGATGCAAAGGAAATGCTGGAGTCTTCGGGATTTAAGAATGTGGCCATTTTTGACAATGGAGCCGGGCCAGGTTCTGGTGTGCATGAAATGGGAACAGCAAGAATGGGAAGAGACCCTAAAACTTCTGTGCTGAACGCCTTCAATCAACTGCATTCAGTTCCGAATGTATTTGTAACGGATGGTGCCTGCATGACCTCATCTTCCTGTGTTAATCCATCCATTACCTATATGGCATTAACAGCAAGAGCGGTTGACCATGCAGTGAGTGAAATGAAAAAAAGGAATATTTAAAAAGTAAAAATTCAAAAGTAAAAAGCAGTACCCCTCATTTTGACTTTTGACTTTTTACTTTTGCATTAAAATTATTAACAACCTAAATTTTCTTATATGAACAGGAGAGACGCCCTTAAAAATACCGTGCTGGTATTAGGTTATACGGTTGCTGTTCCTTACCTGACCAGTATATTT
>CAMLGP010000592.1 GCA_946479535.1 uncultured Bacteroidota bacterium | reverse complement strand
TGATGTATATACGACTTTGCAGTGCGTCTCTTCCTGATAAATAAAATAATTAGCAGATAGCCAATAATCCCTCCAGTGACATTCAGGATCAGATCATCTACATCAAAAATGCCGATCCCAGTTACCAATTGAGTAACCTCAAAGCCCAGACTGACCAGGAAAACCATCAGTGCAGTTCGCCACAGCCTGCGTAGACCCACAAATAACAAAGGGAATAACACCCCAAGAGGAATGAACCCTACTATATTTCCTGCAATATTACCAGTCCGGTATTCTTCCGATAGCCTGTCACTCTGCATGAGCTTTATTGTTTTAAAAGGCACCATGTTCGCTTTCTTCTTTCCTTCACTTATCTTATAATGTGCAAACTCATATCGAAAATAATGTTTGTAATACCGGGGAGATTTTTTGAACAGAATGAATTTGGCCAGCACAGCCACACAGGCCAGCAAAAGCAGGAATACGAAAAACCTGAAAGGGGCAGATGGTTTCATTCCGGCTAAATTAATACCGGGAAAGTTAAGAATTACAAAAATGAATATTGATTACTCCTTTGGAAGCTCCACGGAAAATTTTGACCCTTTGTTTTCTTCAGACTCAAACCAGATCCTGCCTCCCATCAATTCTACAAGGGTCTTGACAATTGACAGCCCAAGACCAGTTGAAAGTTCATTATTTAACCCATTGCGGCCTGCTGGAGTACGTTTCTGAAATAAGGTTGAGTGCAACCTTGCGGGAATACCAATGCCATTATCCTGAATATGTATAAGGAAAGTACTTTTAGTTTCCTCCACAATGATATTGATCTCACCATTTTCAGGAGTGAATTTGATGGAATTGGATACCAGATTATGAATGATCTGAAAGAATTTAACGCTGTCTGTATTTATATTCAACGTTTCCAGATCAGTAATAAGTTTGAATCGCTTGTTCCTGTTGGTGGCAATCAGTTTGTCAACAGTCACTACAATCCTGTCCAGCACATCAAATCGGCTCTTCTTCACAAATATATGTTCTGATTCCAGGTGTTCCTGTTTGAGGAAATCATTGACGATCTCCAGGCAATGCCTGGTATTTTCTTCTATCATTCCCAGATGTTTACCTATATCCGGAGGTATATTTTCATTGGTTGAATGCTTGACCCAGTGGATAAGGTTTTGCGTCATATGCAGAGGCCCTGAAAGATTATGCGCCATCATATCCAGTAATGTGTCCTTTTTGGCTCCATAATTAATTATATAATCTTCATGCTCCTTGATATTGGAAACATCCTGTACAAATCCTGCTACAAAAGATGGATTATCCAGCAGAAAGAAATTACTGATAAGATGCCTGACTGATCCATCATCAAAATGAAGGCGGAATTCTGTATTGGAAACAGCTTTGTTTTGTTCCAGTTCCCCAAGTCTGTGTCGTAAATAGGAAGTATCTTCTGAACGAATAAATGGCAACACCAGTTTGGCGTTTTGCATTATCTGCTCTTTGCTCATTTTGAATATGCTTGCAAAGGGGTCATTGATATAGGTAAAAGCTTTGGCATGTATATTATAGATAAACACGCCATCCTTCCACAATTCTCCGATGCGATGGATATCGGTACGCACAATATTTATTTAGTGTTTTAAAAATCCTCTTGCAGACGCGAAGGCAACTAACTCCGCCGTATTTTTTGCATTAGCCTTCTTGGCCATGTTTTTACGGTGGGTTTCAACCGTTTTTTCTGTAATAAAAAGATGCCTGGCCATATCCTTTGTTGAGTAACCTCTTGCAAGTAACTCAAGTACTTCTTTTTCCCGTTGGGAGAAAAGGTCTTTCTCACCTCTTAATGTATCAACAATACCTTCCAGGAATTCATTCAGGTTCTTCAGCTTTTTGGAGGTATCCTTTGAAATAAATTTTTTACCAGCGTATACCGTTTTGATCGCTGCCAGAAGTTCGTCAAAGCCGGCCTTTTTGGAAACAAATCCTTTGGCCCCCGCATTCATTATCCTGGCCACCCTGTCTGCATCATCATACACAGAATGTGCCACAACTTTTATCTTGGGGAAATTCTGCTGCATATATTCACATATCCTGAACCCATCCAGGGTTTGCGCTTCCTCCATACTGTCAAGATAAATATCCAACAATAGAATATCAATCTCGGTATAAGGCAGGATTTCAATCAGTTCCTCTCCTTTTCTGGCCTCACCTACTACCTGAATACAGGCATCCTGGGATAATAAGAATTTAATTCCATCCCGCATGATCTTATAATCCTCTAAATGAAAAACTTTTATACTGTCGGCCATAATTCAATTTGTCAAGATTAATGATAAAATAATGACAGCTAACACTAAAAAAAGAAAAGTGACTCAAAATCAGGGAATACCCTGATGAAATTATTCCCCAAAAGCAGGTAACATTGAAATTGAAAAGGCAAATGAACTAACTGTTAATGGCAACTGAATTAACCCGTATTTCTGTCAAAACGGAAGAGGATGTTTTAAAACTCCACGAATTATGCATGCAGCTTGGACGCTGGGTGGGTTTGCCTGTGCCTGAAAGAATCCGGTTTTCTGCTGGTATTGCAACTCATTCAAACCCCTATAATAGCGAGGTAATACAGGTATGTTTTAGTATAGAAGAAAAAGATAAGCAGACTTGCCTTATAACAGAAATCCAAAATCATTCCAGAAACATTTTTAAGCGTATCCTTCAGCCTGTTAGTGATAGTCCCGTTTCATCAGTAGCTGATATACTGCAGGATAGCAGAATAAATACAGATAAAGGATTCAGGGACATGCGTCAATTCACTTTTGCATTGGCACATGACCTTAGAAATTCTTTAACAAAATTGAAACTGGCGCTTTCTCTTGCTGGTGATGAGGAAATGCCTCCGGTGATCCATAATTATTTTCAGATCATCAATAAATCCGCGGAGAGATTGGAAAGCATCATGATCGGCCTCCATAAGATCATCCAGTTAGGAGATACTTCACCAGATGTGGTAAAACCTGTTTCTCCTGCGTCTGT
>CAMLGP010000591.1 GCA_946479535.1 uncultured Bacteroidota bacterium | reverse complement strand
CAAACCGGGATAGTTGGAAACCTGGAACAGATCAAGGAACTGATGTTCGCCAATTTCAGCATTGCCGGTAATGCCCCAGCTTCCACGCAACTTGAGGTAATTAACGAGGTTGGATCTTTTCATGAAGTTTTCTTCAGAAAGCAGCCAACCACCAGATAAAGCCGGGAACACTCCATAACGGTTATCAGGGCCAAATCTGGAAGAACCATCTACCCGCACACTACCACCAAAAAGATATTTATCATCAATGGTCACATTTGAACGCAGGAAATACGAAAGGAAATTATAGCGCGCATTTATAGAATTACCGAAGGTCACATTGGTTGCGCCCGCCAGATTTTTTACAGCTGCAGAGGGATAATCTTCTGCCTGCTCATTGGATTGCCGCAAGTCATTTTGCAGGTAGCTCATACCCAGCAAAGTGGAAGTCTTAATTTTTTCCCCGGTGATGGGAGACCATGTAAAATAATTATTGGTATTAAAACTCACATTTTGTGAAGTAAAATATTGTCCCTGTCCAATGCCCTGTCCATCCTGTGTACGTTTATCAGCAAAGGTTTCCTGCGTCATATTCAACATATCAGCTCCAAACTCTGAACGGAAACTCAGCGTGGGCAAAATGGAAAGATTGGCGAATACATTGCCAATATTGCGGTAGGTGACCTGTTTATCGCTATTATATTTTGCATCCAGTAATCCATTTGGATATAACGTATTGGCATTATAATCCCCCGTAACCGGATCATACAATGGTGAAATAGGAATTTGAGCCATGATCTGGCCGGGTGTAGAAAAGGCATTATCATTGGTTACTCGATCCAGCTGTGAACGAACCATTGACATATTAATACCTACGGATAACTTATCAGTGATGGAATGATCCAGGTTCAACCTGCCCCCAAATCTTTTGAACCGGTTTACGATAACAATGGCTTCCTGGTCTTTGTAAAAACCAGAAGCAAAAAATCTTGTCTTTTCATTTCCTCCACGCAGGGAAAGATCAACCTGCCTTGCCAAAGCATTCTTCCGGTACTGCTGGTCTTCATAATTAACATCCACTGCAGCATTTTGCCAATCTGTTCCTAATGAAAGCGGATCCAGGTAATTATCCTTAATGTAATTGTAATAGAAATCGATAGCTTCCTGCTCAGAGCTGAAACCACTTACATTGTTGGCAAAATCATATTTACCATCATTTGTAACTGCTTCCGTAATAAGTTGAACATATTGCTTCGCGTTCAGAAATCCGCGTTTGGTAGTGGGATTTGAAATTCCAATGCTGGAATTCAATTCTACCACCGTTTTGTTATTACGAGTACCTTTTTTAGTAGTAATGAGCACAACACCATTAGCGGCACGTGCACCATAAATGGCGGAAGCCGCAGCATCCTTTAAAACTTCCAGCGACTCAATATCATTGGGGTTAATATCTGCTAAAGGATTGGTTGGTTCATTATTGATATCTGATTGGCTGGCAGTTGTTAGCGGAATACCATCCACTACATAGAGTGGCTGGCTACTTGCAGACAGGGAAGATGTACCGCGAATCCTTACCTTGATCCCCTGCCCCACTTTACCACTACTATTTTCAACAACAACACCAGGTGCCTTTCCCTGTATGGCTGATTCAAAACTTTGCACAGGCTGGTTTTCTATATCACGTGCGGCAATGCGGCTGATGGAACCACTCACTGTTCTTTTCTGCGTTTGCCCATATCCCACTACAATTACTTCAGAGAGACGGCGATCATCTTTTTTTAGAATGATATCAGCAGTTCCTCCCGTTACTGTTTGTTCTGTTGGTAAATACCCAATGGAAGAAAATACCAGTGTTACGGAACCAGAAGGAACAGTGATAGAATAGCTTCCTTCCGCATTGGCAACCGTTGCTGTTTTGGTTCCCTTAAGTGAAATGGTTGCTCCATCAAGTGGGCGCCCTTCCTCAGATGTTATTTTTCCACGGATGACCTGATTTTGCGCAATGGTCCAACTATAGCAACCAATGCACATAAATAATAGCAGAATCTTTAATTTTTCCATAAGTGTGATTTGAATAAAGAATAGCCTTGACTAATGAAGGTTTGTCCGGCAGACAAAAAATTAAACCAGTATGCTTTTGAAAGAGGAGTTAAAATTGCCCGGGCATTAATATAGCCCTCCCAATCATGATTTATCACAACCCAATTATCTCTTTTCAATTGAGATTAATCCTGCAATTGGATATTTTATCACCTGATTCGCTATCCTTATCAGGTATTACAAGGCTTTCATCCATACTTTATTTAGAACTCCCAGCCGCAGGTTCTATATTCAATAAAAAAAATCAGGCCGGTTGTCCGGAACGGGGGAAGCCGTTCGTAGTATATCGAACAACTTTATAACCTTTTAAAAATTAATTATTATGGAAAAGTTCATGCTTATTTTTCATGGCGGACAAATGGAAGGAATGAGCCCTGAAGAAATGCAGGCCCATATGGGTAAATGGTTCACATGGATCGAAAACCTGAATAAAAAGGAGCAATATGTTTCCGGAGAACCCTTATTGCCGGGTGGAAAACTGGTAAGTGGCAAAGGCGGCAAATCAGTTGTTGATGGTCCTTATACTGAAGGAAAGGAAGTAGTTGGCGGCTTTTTCATTATAAATGCAAAGGATCTGGATGAAGCTGTTGCCATTTCCAAAGAAAGCCCGGATTTTGATTTTGGAGGCAGTGTACAGGTAAGGCAGGTGATGAAAATGGATATGTAGGCTGTGTACTTTTGTCTACTCTTACATGCTATTCCGATTGTTTTTATTGCTGGCTCCTTGCTGGGTTGTTGCTGGCGGGTTGCTAAAAAAGGCCCCTTCCTTGCTTGTTCGTTGCTACGTTGTTGCTGGTTCCTTGCTAGTTTTCGGGGTTTTTCAGCAAGAAGTAAGCAAGAAGCTAGCAACAAGCTAGCAAGGATGATGCAACGAACGTGCAAGCCGGAAGCAAGGAAATAGGAGGAGTTCAGCAATAGCTCAGCAAGCCCGGCCTTTTAA
>CAMLGP010000590.1 GCA_946479535.1 uncultured Bacteroidota bacterium | reverse complement strand
ATCAGATCGGTCTGATAAGAGATAATGGTAGGTGGGGAATACCTTTTTTCGAATTTCAGGTAGTCCAGGAAAGACTGTATCCGTAATAGATCAGGTGCAGACATGTTCATTTCAAAGCTAAGAAAATGTTTATCCCAAGATTCTTCCGGGCAAAAAAATAGCTGCAAAACCGGCAGGTCCTGCAGCTATAATTCGATATGAATGGAATCAAAGGCTTATGCCTCGATCTTTCCGCTTGCTATGCTTTGCTTGTAGATTGCTTTCAGCACTGCTCCACGACGCTTCACGGAAGGCTTTGTAAAGCTCTGACGCTCACGAAGTTGCAACAGAGTTTTCGATTTCTCGAATTTCTTTTTGTACTTCTTCAGGGCCTTGTCGATGTTTTCGCAATCTTTTGAATCAATAATAAGCATGGTATAATACCTCCTTGGTATGTTTTTTAGAGGGGCAAAGATAGGGGAAAAAATTGATAGTATAAAGTTTCTTCAACCGATCTGTCAAGGGCAGATTTGGAAATTGCCTCCCAGAATTTGAGCTTTGCAGCATGTTTACAGGTATTATTGAATCATCCGGAACGGTTAAAGAAGTTATCGTCAATGGCACCAATAAAACATTCTGGATCGAATCCCCCCTTTCTGATCAGTTTAAGATAGACCAAAGTGTAAGTCATAGCGGCGTATGCCTGACCGTGGAAGAAATAAAAGGAAATATCCATCGCGTCAGCGCCATTGCAGAAACACTCAAAAAAACCAATCTCGACAATTGGGCGCCCGGCCATATCATCAATATCGAGCGTTGCCTGCCTCTCAATGGCCGCCTGGATGGTCATTTTGTACAGGGCCATGTAGACACCACCGGTACCTGCCTTCGTAAAACCGACAAGAACGGAAGCTGGGAATTTGAGATCAGTTTTCCGTCAGCTTTTGCTCCTTTGATCATTGAAAAAGGTTCCATATGCGTTGACGGTATCAGCCTCACCGCTTTTGCCGTAGGAAAAGAAAAGTTCACTGTAGCGATCATCCCCTACACTTTTGCCCATACCTCTATACAAAGGGTTGAACCGGGTAGCACGGTCAATCTTGAATTTGACCTGCTGGGTAAATATATCCAGCGGCAGGCGGCTTTTCAACCAACCATTAAATCATTCTAAGGCGGTCCTTTAACCGAAGGAATGGTGTTTCCAGGAACCTGTAGCTAAGCATTGCAATTCCATAGTTGAATAGAAAGACCAGAAGGGCAAGGCCCCAGGAAGGTATTACTATATTAAAATGTTTTACTCCTATCTGGAAAGCCGTTATAGATAATCCATGAAAGCAATAAAGGCCAAAAGAAATACGGCCCGTTAGTATAAGGAACCGGTTCTTTTCAAGCATTCTCGAGCGGCCGGGATTATGTAGCTGCTCTATTAACAGCAAAGTGATATAGACGATGAAAAGATAACGGTTCAGCAGGTCCAGCAAATCATGCTGATAAATTGACTGCAGGAGAAAGAAGAACAGGATCTGGATAAATGGCCAGCAATAAAAGGTCAGTTTACCAATACCTTTCAAGGATTGCATCCACCGCAGCAGAGGCGAATTCTTTGCCAATAGAAAAGCACCCAACCCGCCCATTGCAAAATCAATAAAATAGGTGGGTGTGTAGAAATACCCGTTTATACCTTTCGCCCAAACATAGATGGAGAATAACAGGCTGATAATAATAAGCAGGATGAAAATTTTAACCAGGTGCCGGTACAGAAAACGCAATATCAATCCTAATACAAGATAGAACTGCTCCTCTACCGAAATTGTCCAGAGTATCTGCAGGAAAAATACATGTGCCGGTAAATAATAATTAGCAATAAAAAGCGAATAATACACCGGATCAGGCAGCGTCATTGTAAACCCTGCATGCTCTGCCAATCGTGGCAGCACCAGGAAACTGAAAAGCAGGAACAGGAAATAAAGCGGCCAGATCCGTAGTACCCTCCGCTTAAAAAAGTTGGCAAGTGATATTTGCTTTCTTTTCTCGTGTTCTTTAATACCGAGCCAGGTAAGCAGAAAAGAGGAAAGAATAAAGAAAACATCAATCGCCAATGGGAGTTGCCCATATACATAAAGCATCAGCTTCCCCAGCCAGCTGCTGCCAAAAGCCGGATGCACCGCATGATAAACAAATATGGATAAAAAAGATATCCCTCTTACAGAATCAAGTTGAGGATAATAATTGGTTTTAGCCATTAGTTAAAAGAACAATGGTAACGGTTTTTATCGCATCAGGTACATTTTACCATAACCATTGTTGAAAAATTTATCTGTGTTATCATCCTTAGCCCTGTACTTATCCAATGATTTACCATTCAGGTTAGTAATAACGCGGTACAGGTAAACGCCATTGGCAAGTTTCTGCCCATACTGGTCAGTGCCATCCCATTTGAATTCTGTTATATTACGGCCAATATGCAGCGGACCTAATTCCTCTTTAGTAACATCACGGACAATTTTACCGGTAATGGTCAGTATCTGTACACGCAGGTTCTGAGGTACTTCAGAGCCTGTGAGCGTAAATACAAATGCTGTGGATGTTGTAAAGGGATTGGGATAGTTGAGCATGTTGGAGATCATCGGTTTGTTGATCACCTGGAATACCACGCGGTATGCTATATCCCCTGCATTGTTATCGCTTCTGTCTTTTCCTTTAATGATCAGCTCATATTCGCCATCTTCAGAGAGATAAGGCTTAAAGTCGATACTTGCTGTGTTCTGGGCATTTGGCGCCTGGCCTGCAGCATGGAACTGGAGCGTATCGCTGTTGGCAGTATAACTACGCGTTGTACCGTTGGGAAACTTCACCTGTATGGACACAAGGTTAGGATCATCCAGGGGCATCCATTTGGCTTCATCCTTGAGCTTGATAAGGATCGTCGGTTTGGCTGATACTATATCATTGTTAAGAATATGTACCCCGTCGAAAGTAATGTCCATTACCGGCTGAAGACTATCTGGCCTTACATATATATTCCGGAATGCGTAATTGTTG